>CADEGB010000071.1 GCA_902826755.1 uncultured Gemmatimonadota bacterium | reverse complement strand
TCGAGGATCGCCGCCGGCCGGCCGGTCGGGGCGTCGCCCGTTGTTTGGGCGCTTGCCTGGCCGACCGCTCCGTGGACGATGGCGGCCACAACCAGGGTTCCCACGAAACGCCGGTTCATCGGGCCTTGACCGCGTAGTAGGTGACCGGCCCGTCGACTTCCTTGAACCAGTGAGGGGTGCCGGCCGGAATCACGACCACGTCACCCCGGGCGATCCGGCGGACGGTGCCACCTTCGATGTCCGTTCCCCGCTGCTCGTTCGGGCCGATGTCCCGGCCACCGACCATTCGACCACCGGTTACCAGCGTGGCGCTGCCGGACAGGACGTAGAAGACGTCGGTGTCCACCGCGTGGACCTCGACTTGGCCGGCCTTGTCCCGCCGGCTGGTGTGGACTTGATAGCCATGATCCGGCGCGTCGCCGATCAGGATGCCTCCTGAGGCGAAACCCGCGTCCACTTCGGCCTTCGGGAAGACCGAGACCGGCGCCATCGCGCCGACGTCGCCAAGGGCCCGGGCGCCGACCAAGGCCAGGTCGGCATCCTGCTGCGCGCTCGCCGCGCCACTGACGCCAACCGCGCCGACGATCTGCCCGCCAACATCGATGGGGATTCCGCCTTGGAGCGGGGTGAAGTCGTCAAGTGCGATCATGGGCGTTCGACCGCTCTTGATCAACGTCTCGAACGCCTCGGTCGGGCGTTTGAAGAGCGCCGCGGTTCGGGCCTTGCCGTAGGAGATGAGCGCTCCCGCGGGGAACGTCCCGTCGATCCGGGCGAGGTACATCAGGCTGCCGCCATCATCGACAACGGCCACCACGCCGGTGGTGTTGAGACGCCGCGCCTCGGCAAGCACGGCGTCACCCACGCGCCGCGCGCCGTCCATCGTGAGCTGCTTCCGAGTGTGCACCTGACCAGTCGCGACCGCCGGAACAGCGGTCAGGGCGACGGCCAGCAGGAGAGTTCGGGACATGGAGGTTCCTCCTCGGGTGGCGACGCGGATCGGCCCGACCGCCGAGCGCTGGCAACTTATTGTCCGTGCCACGGTCACTCGACGCGTCGGACCGGCCGACGTCGGGGGGGGCTAGAAGGCGGCTTCGCCGAGATTCGCTTCCGCCCAGGCGCAGTAGATCACCA
The DNA here is from genome assembly GCA_902826755.1 of uncultured Gemmatimonadota bacterium. GTDB lineage: Bacteria > Gemmatimonadota > Gemmatimonadetes > Gemmatimonadales > GWC2-71-9 > SHZU01. The sequence goes on along the minus strand of CADEGB010000071.1, from coordinate 13,819 downwards.
CCTTCTGGACGTCTTTGATGTACTCCGGCAGCGTGATCGTCTTGTTGAACTTGTCGTCCTTGATGGTCATTCGATGGAGGAGGTAGCTGCGACCTTTCGAGTCGACCACCTGCCAATGGGCATCCGGGGTCTTCGGGTCCTTGACCTCGTCCGAAAGCGTGAGCGTGATCCGACCAGCGTCCATCGTCATGGTGACGTTGCCGCCGTTGACCTTCGCGCCCGCAAAGGCCTTGCTCACCTTGACCACGGGAGCACCCGTGGGTGACACCGCGGCGGTCGTCGTCAGGACCGCGAGGGCCGCCAGCCCGCTCAACATCCAGCTCCGCATTTGCCTGCTCCTTTGTTGTTCGAGGCACCGTTGTGGCGACATCCGTCGCCGCGAGCGGGGTGCGCGATCCGCGTCGCTTCACGGCACTCAACGCGACGACCGGCGCAGCGGTTCCCTCAGAAGGTCGTCTCGCGTCAGACGAAGGGCTGGTGTCAGGTCCGCGAGAACTACCGGGACAGGCGGCGATGGGACCAGCGACAGAAGAGGCAGGGATAGCGGGGATCGTGGTCGAGCTTGGCGCAATGCTCAGCCCGCCCTCGGCGACGGTGGATCGCGGCCGCGGCAAGCATCCCGGCCGGCGGGGCGGCAAAGTAGACCCAGAGTGCCTCCCAAATCCCCGCCGCCATGGCCGATCCGGTGGTCCGCGCCGGATTGAGGCTCATGCCGGATAGCGGCGCCTCAACCGCAATGAAACAGGCCACCAGGGCCGCCGCCGCCACGCCGGCCCAACGAGCTCGCGACGGGTCCGCGATCAGAATGAGCACGACGCTCATCAGGATGAACGCGATCGCTATCTCGCCAGCCAACGCCACCACCGGCCCGGCCGGCCCCGGCACGGTCACCACATAGCTGACTGTGGGGTCGGCCAGGAGTGGCCCAAGGAGCGCGGCGGCCGCCGCCATCCCGAGCGTGGCTCCGAGGAACTGCCCGATCACGTAGCCAACAACGTCACCGGGCGCCACCTTGCCGAGGCGGTAGAACGTCAGGGTCACCGCGGGGTTGAGGTGGGAGCCGGACCGTCGTCCCCACGGCGAGTAGGCGTTGAGTATCGCGGTGCCGCCCATCGCGAGCCCCATCAGCGCGCGCCGGATCAGCGGATCCGGGATGACCTGCGGGACGTAGTCGGGATGAAAAAGAAGGACGCCGAAGCTCGCGGCCGACAGCATGAAGAGCCCCAGGCCGAATGCTTCGAAGACATACTCGACCCAGTTGGGCCGCCACCCGGTCATCGGGCCGCGGCCGGCCGGCGGCGGAGGGTCGGTGTCGGGGATAGGAGCCGCTCGAGCCGGAGCGCTTCTCCGACCGACCAGGCCTGGAACGGGCAACCCCGAGGCGTGTGAGGGCTGTCGCCGTCGGCGATCTCGGAGACGTGCCCCAGACCCGCCTCGTCGAGATGCGCCAGCAGCGGAGCCAGAAACCGGACCCGGGCCTGTTCGCGCGTGACGGTCGTCGACCCATTCACCCGGAGCCACGCTTCGACGAAGGGCCCAAGCAGCCACGGCCACACGGTGCCCTGGTGGTATCCGCCGTCGCGCTCGACCGGCCCGCCCTCGTACCGACTCCGATACCCCGGCGCCGATGGCGCGAGCGTCCGAAGGCCCAGCGGTGTCAGGAGCTCCCGCTCGATCCGCGTCACCACGGCCGCCGCGCGATCGCCCGAGAGGAGGGCCTCCGGCAGGCCTCCGACGGCGAGCACCTGGTTGGGACGGACCGAGGCGTCGTTACGGTCGGGAACTCCGTCGACATCGACCACGTCGAACAGGCTCGCCGCAGCAGGGTTCCAGAACCGGGCGCCGAAGCTGGCGCGGGCCCGATCGATCGCGAGTCGCCACCGCGGATTGTCCGCCGAGCGGGTCGCGAGCGCGTTGATCCAGAGGGCCTGGACCTCGACCGGCTTGCCGATCCGCGGCGTCACCACCCAGTCGCCGACCTTGGCGTCCATCCAGGTCAGCTGGACGCCGGGCTGACCGGCCGCCAGCAACCCGTCGGTGTCCGCTCGGATCCCGAAACGGGTGCCCCGCTGATAGCCGTCGAGGATGGCCTCGACGGCCTCCTCGAGCTGGCGCCGATCCCTGGCGGCCAGCCGCCGGCGCGCCGGGCCGCCGCCGGCCAGGAACTCCCCGACCACGACGGCGTACCACAGCGAGGCGTCGACGGAGTTGAACTCGGGGGCGTCGCCTTGGTCGACGAAACGATTGGGCAGCATCCCTTCCGACACCGCCCCCGCCCACTGCAGGAGGATTTGGCGGGCGACCTCCCACCGACCGGTGGCCAGGCAGAGGCCGCGCATCGCGATGAACGTGTCGCGACCCCAGTCGGTAAACCACGGATACCCCGCGACGATCGTCCGCCCCGAGGCCCGCCGAACCACGTACCGATCGGCCGCTCGCTCGAAGCGAGTCGCGGCCCGGCCCCGCAGCAGTCGCTCCCGCCGTCGAAGCCTGGTGGCAACCTCCTCAGCGGCCCCGGTCGCCACGTCGCCGCCGGCCAGCCCTTCCGCGCCGAGCACGAGCACCGCGTCCGACCTGAGCTGCCACCGAATGATGCCTGGAGCGCCGGCGTCCTCGACCGCGTCGAAGCCGCGGGCTCGTTCCTCGTCCAGTTGGAAGGCCGAGTACCAGGTCGGCTCGTGCCGATACGACCCGTTGTGGGCGGCCAGCACGGCGGGGACGTCGGGATACGGCTTCCACCGGACCCGCCCCGGGGCGATGTCGGCGGCGAACCGGAACGCCGGAGTACGATGGTGGAGCGCATGCACGTCCCGCCCGGGGAGATGCGGCCGGCCGGCAAGGACGAGGGGGCGAGCCGGCCCAACCACCCGCCATCGGAGCACCACCGCCGAATGGTCTCGAGGAAGGAACAGCTCCTGCTCGATCTCGGTGCCGCTGGGCAGTCGATACGTCCAGGTCGGCCACGGATCGACTGCAAAATGGGTCAGCGGCGCACTCGGCCCGGTCGTGACGTCGGGCGAGTACCGCTGGACGGAGAGGGACGTCGGTTCCCCGTCGTCCTCCACCCAGACATCGAAGCCGGCGACCAGCGCGGATCGCCCGGTTGGAGGGGTCAGGGCCGGGATCAGAACACCGTGGTAGCGCCGCCGGCGGCCAGCGGCGACCGTGCCCGACGCGAACCCGCCGAGCCCGTCCGCCTCCAGCCATTCGGCGCTGGGGTCCGCAACCGACGGCGCCGGCTCGAGCCCCCCCAACTCAGGTCGCACCGGACCAACCTCGATCCGTCAGGGCCAGCACGGCCAGGACCCGTTCCTCCACGCCGTCCGGCATTGGCACCGCCCGTAGTCGCGCCTTGAGGCTGGTCAGGATCGCGGCTTCGAACCGGTGTTTGCGGAGACACCGGGCGCACGTGTCGAGATGAGCCAGCAACTGATCGCGGGCATCGGCGGCTACCTCCCGATCGAGCAGCGCGGGCAGCTCGCGCACGAAGTCCTCGCAGGTCACTCGGTCGGATTCGAACATCATGCGCTCCCTGGGGCCGGCCCTGAGACTCCGTGGCTCCGGAATCAACGCCCGGGGGGCTCGGTCGGTTCCCGTTGACGGGCGCCCGAATCGGGGTGACCTTCTCGGGATGGTCGCGATCCACCACCGAGACACCGGCGCCCTGCTCCTCCGCTGGGAGGGGGCGGCGCCTGACGCGCTGGCCCGCTCCACCCTCCGCTACGCCGACCTTCGGGGCGCTCGCCTGGCCGGCGTCGACCTGACGGGGGCCGACCTGGGCGCGGCCGATCTCTCGGGAGCCAACCTGTCCGGCGCCCGCCTCGACGCCGCCGACCTGTCCGGCGCCGATCTGACGGACGCGACGCTGACCGGGGTGTCGTTCGTGGGCGGCCGGATGCTCGGGGCCAATCTGACCGGCACCGACTTGACTGGCGCCGACCTGACGCGGGCCACCCTGAAGCTCTGTTATCGCCTGGCCCGCCCGCCGCGGTTTCGCGACGCCACGATGCCTAACGTTCACCTCGGCCAGGTGGCCCTGCCGGGCGGCGACTGGACCGGCGCCGACCTGACGGAGGCGATCCTGGCCCAGGCCCAACTCGCCGAGGCGTCGTTCGTGGGCGCGTCGCTTCGGTCCGCGGCGCTGGCCACCACCGACCTGGCCGGCAGCGACCTGCGCCACGCAGACCTCAGCTTTGCCATGTTCCGGGAGGCCGCCCTCGCCAACTGCCGTTTCGGCGGCGCGATCCTTGGCAAGACCACCGTCGTCGCCTGCCCCAGCCTGGCCGACGCGGCCGAACTCGACCACGTGTCTCTGATTGGCCCGATCTACTGCGATCTGACCACCGCGGCCGCGTTGACCGAAGCCAGACGGGCCGCCCTCGGCCTGGCCTGACCACCGGTCATCGCCGACCGGTTTCCGCCTCATCCGCCCGCTTCGAACCCCGGGTACAGCGTCATCCCGCCGTCGACGAAGATCGTCGTCCCGGTGATGTAGTCCGCCTCGTCGGAGGCAAGCCAGACCGCCGTCCGAGCCACATCCTCGGTTTCGCCGATCCGCTTGGCGGGAATCAGCCGCATCAGGGACTGGTACGCCTCAGGCGTGTCCCACGCTTCCCGATTGATCGGCGTCCGGATCGCCCCCGGCGCGATGCTGTTGACGCGGATCCGAAGGGGGGCCACCTCCTGGGCCAGGCTCTTCATCATCAGCATCACGCCGCCCTTGGACGCGGCGTAGTTCACATGTCCCGCCCACGGGATGACTTCGTGGACCGAACTCATGCAGATGATCTTGCCCAGCGCGCGCGACGCCTCGGTCATGCCCCGGCGCCGGAACTCCCGCACCGACTCTCGGGCGCAGAGGAACTGGCCGGTCAGGTTCACCGCCAGCACGTGGTTCCACTGATCGAGCGTCATCGACTCGAACGGGGCGTCCCGCTGAATACCGGCGTTCGCGACCAGGATGTCCACCGATCCCATTTCCTTCCGGATCCGGTCGAACATCGCGACCACTTCGGCCTCCCGCGATACGTCACACTGATGAGCCCAGGCGTTTCCGCCATGGGCCCGGATCTCCTCGACCTCCTCCATGGCCCGGTCGAGTTCAGCCTCTACGGGATAGTTGACGCAGACGTCGGCACCGGCGGACGCCATGGCCATGGCAACCGCCTTGCCGATGCCGGAACTGGCGCCGGTCACGAGGACCCGCTGTCCGGCCAGGAGCCGGGGTGCTGGCCGCTTCAGAAAGGGTGATGGCAGCGTCGATCGCGACTCGGTCATACGGGGACCTTTGCGTGAGGGGTTCGGCCGGCCGGGTGGATTCGCGCGTCGTCGACTTCGGCGCCGTCCGCAACCCGGGGCATCAGGAGCTTGGCGATCAGGCCGGTCCACCCCGTCTGGTGCGAGGCGCCGACGCCCCGGCCGTCATCGCCGTGGAAGTACTCGTGGAACAAGACCAGGTCGCGGAACGCCGGATCCGCGTGGGCCTTGGGATGGCCGGCCAGCACCGGACGCCGGCCAGTCCCGTCCCGGAGGAAGATCCGGGCAAGCCGGGCAGACAGTTCCGCGGCGGCTTCCCCCAACGTCACCTCTCGGCCCGATCCGGTCGGGCACTCGACCCGGACCTGGTCGTCGTAGTAGTGATGGAACCGCTGGAGCGACTCGATCAACAGGTAGTTGACCGGCATCCAGATCGGCCCGCGCCAGTTGGAGTTGCCACCGAACAGACCGGAGTCTGATTCGCCGGGCTGGTAGGTCACTGTCAACTCCCGGTCGCCGACCCGAAACCGGTATGGCTGGTCTCGATGATGGCGGGAGACCGCCCGGACGCCGAAGTCCGACAGGAACTCCGTTTCGTCGAGCAACCGGGCCAGAATCGGCTTGAGCCGCTCGCCGGGCACCAGGGACAGGAGCCGACGCTCGCCGCGCCCGGGGACGTGCCACTTCCCCACCAGCGCGGCCAGGTCGGGCCGGTAGTCCAGGAACCACTCGAGTCGGCGGGCAAACTCCGGCAGCGCGTCGAGCATCCGTTGGTCGATGGTGTCGACGGCAAAGAGCGGGATCAGCCCCACCATTGAGCGGACCTTGAGCGGCACCGTCTTCCCATCGGGCAGGTTGAGCACGTCGTAGTAGAACTGGTCGTCGGCGGCCCACAGCCCGACGCCGTCGCCGCCGAGGTTGGTCATCGCCTGCGCGATGTGGAGAAAGTGTTCGAAGAATTTGGTGGCGATGTCCTCATAGACCCGGTTGTGCATCGCCAGCTCGAGGGCAATCCGCATCAGGTTGAGCGAGTACATCGCCATCCAGGCGGTGCCGTCGGCCTGGTTGATGAACCCGCCGGTCGGCAGCGGAGCGCTCCGATCGAAGACCCCGATGTTGTCGAGGCCGAGGAAGCCGCCCTGGAACACGTTGCGGCCCTGCGCGTCCTTGCGATTGACCCACCAGGTAAAGTTCAGCATCAGCTTGTGGAAGACCCGTTCAAGAAACGCGAGGTCTTCCTTGCCCGTGAGCTTGCGATCGATCTGAAACACCCGCCAGGCCGCCCACGCGTGCACGGGCGGGTTCACGTCGCCGAAGGCCCATTCGTAGGCTGGCAACTGACCGTTGGGGTGCATGTACCACTCCCGGGTCAGGAGAACCAGTTGCGCCTTGGCGAACTCGGGGTCGATGAGCGCGAAGGGAATGGTGTGGAACGCCAGGTCCCACGCCGCGAACCAGGGATACTCCCACGCGTCCGGCATCGAGATGATGTCGGCGTTGTTGAGGTGGTCCCACTCGTGATTCCGGCCGCCGCGCCGTTCCGGGGGCGGCGCCGGCTGCCCCGGATCACCCCTGAGCCACCGCGGCACGTCGTAATGGAAGTACTGCTTGCTCCAGATCATCCCGGCAAACGCCTGCCGTTGGACCAGTCGGGCGTCGGGGTCGGTCACCCCGACCTGGACGGCGTCGTAGAACTCATCGGCCTCCGTCCGGCGGGCGGCGATGATCGCGTCCACCTCCGCCACCGGCGTCGCCGCCCCGGCCGAGAGACGGACCCGCACCGCGACGGCCCCACCGGCCGGGACGGTCAGCCGGTACCAGGCCGCCGCCTTGGTTCCCCGCCGCAACGGATTGACCGCCTCGGCGCGACCCGCCACCACCCGATCGTGGAACCCATCCTTGAGGTACGGCCCGGATGGCTCGCTGCCGAACGTTCGGGGCCCGTTGGTATCGTTTTCCGTAAAGAGCAGTTCAGGGTCGCCCTCGAACTGGGCGTGGTATTCGCCGATCGCCGGATGCCACGCCACGGCCTGACGGTCGTCGACCGCCCGGATGTCCGGCCGCTCCTGGCCGGGCTCCCAACTCCAGGTGTTCCGAAACCACAGCTGCGGCAGGACGTGCAGCGCCGCGGGTTCGGGGCCCCGATTGGCCACGGTGATCCGCGCCACCAGATCCCTGGGTCCTGCCTTGGCGTACTCGACCGTGACGTCGAAGTATCGGTCCTCATCGAAGATCCCGGTGTCGAGCAATTCGAACTCGGGATCGGTGGGGCCTCGGCTCCGATTGACCTCCACCAGCTGCCGGTAGGGGTACTCGGCCTGCGGATACTTGTACAGCATCCGGAGGTAGGAGTGAGTCGGGGTGGCGTCGAGGTAGTAGTAGAGTTCCTTGACGTCCTCGCCGTGATTCCCTTCGCCGTTGGTGAGCCCGAAGAGCCGCTCCTTGAGAATCGGGTCGCGGCCGTTCCAAAGAGCCACCGCCAGACAGAGCCGCTGTTCCTCGTCCGACAGGCCGGCCAGCCCGTCCTCGCCCCACCGATAGGCCCGGCTCCGGGCCTGCTCGTGGGGGAAGTAGTCCCAGGCGGCGCCGGTAGCGCTGTAGTCCTCGCGCACGGTGCCCCATTGCCGCTCCGAGAGATACGGACCCCAGTGCCGCCAAGGGGCGGCACTCGTTCGCGCCTCGTCGAGACGGCGGCTTTCGATGGTCTGGCGGGGATGGGTCACGCGTCTCCTCGAGCCGGGTGGGCGACGGGAGACTAACGCGTCGGGGTGGCGGGAGGTTCCGATCCCGCCAAGGCGGGCCTAACGGCGGTGCTTTTCGTCCTCGAGCAGACGGGACACCCGCTTGACCAACAGGTCGGGCGCCCGCAGATGGGCCAGCTTGCCGCGGATTGAATCGATGACCCGGGCCTCGAACCGGTGCTCGCGGGCACACTGCTCGCAGCTGTCGAGGTGTCGTTGGACGAGTTCCATTTCGGTCGGTCCGAGTTCGCGATCGAGGAAATCGTCGAGCCGGCGGAAGACGTCCTCGCAGGTATAACGTTCGGGCTCGGTCATGCGGTCCCCGCGTCGAGGTCAGCGACGATGCCGTGCTCCTGCGCCGCGCGCCAGAGGGCCCGCTGCAACATCCGGCGGGCTCGGTGCAAGCGCGACCGGACGGTCCCAATCGGGACGTCGAGGCTGGCCGCGATGTCGTCGTACGTCATGTCGTTGATGAAGTACAGCGCCGCCACCGCCCGGTACTCGTCGGGTAGTTCCTGCAGGGCGGCACCCACCAGTTCGGCGTCGAGTCGGTTCATCAACGCCTCCGCCGGATCCGTCACCTTGGCATGAAGGCCGAGCGAGGCGGTCTGCAGGTACAGGTACAGCTCCGGCGTATCCTCCAGCTCCACCGCGGTGCCCCGGCGGCGCTGCTGCCGGTACTTGCTGAAGTACGCGTTGGTCAGGATCCGGAAGAACCAGGCCTTGAAGTTCGTCCCCGCCTCGAACCCGCCGAAGCCTCGACAGGCCAGGAGCACCGCCTCCTGCACCAGATCTTCCGCATCAGCGGCGTTCCGCGTCAGCCGAAAGGCGGTGCTGTAGGCCGAGCCGAGCAACGGCATGAGCAGCCGTTCGAAATCGGCCGTCTCGTCGCCAGGCGGGGCCGCGCCAGTCGGAGGGGCCCCGGGTTCCATGGGTGCGGTCATTGCCAGTCAAACATAGGGTAGGCCCCGATTACCCGCCAACCACGACGCCGGCGCGCTGCTCGAGATCCTCGAGCACGTTCATGAACGCGATGTAGGCGTCGTAGGGAGACGAAAACGGGCTGAAGTACTGGTGGACGTCGCCGTCGGCGAACCACTTCGTGCACATGTAATAGACGTGATCGCTGGTGGTGAGGCGGCGCCAGTCCTCGAGGAGCGCCTCGTCGCCGAGTTCGCGCAGCGTGGTACCCAGCCGATAGAGCCGTTCGTGGGCCGCGTCCTGAATCCGGTTGCCGAGCCAGGCCGTCGTGTCGCGCTCCTGGTCGGCCCATGAGGTCGGTCGGTTGAAGGCCAGCTCGCCCACCGGGGCCCGCCGGGCCAGCGCCGAGGGATGCGTGAACCGGAGCCCCCGCCGCTCACAGGCCGCGGGCAGGGCGCGAAGGAACTCGAAGATCCCGGTGGCCTCCCACTGATGCTCCCCGAACGTCTCGTAATCCAGAAAGAGGTGGCGACTCGCGCCGGGGCCGGCCGCCAACCAGTCCGCGTACTTCGGGGCCGTGAGCGGCCACCCGTCCCAACTCCGCTCCGAGAACCGGAACCCGACGTCGTCGCTAAGCCGGTAGTTACGCGGCAACAGCCGCATCTGGGGCGCCTGGGCCGCTGCGTACACGTGGTCGGCCGACCGACCCGCCAACACGCGGTCGGCACCCTCGACCAGGATGGCCCGGTATCCCAGGCGGGCCACCAGCGGCGCCAGGTCGTCCCAATAGATCAATTCAGTGTTCCGGAACACGTGGGGTCGCTGGCCAAAGGTCCGCTCGATCAGCCGCCGATGCCGGCCGACCTGCGCCTCGAATTCGATCGGATCGGCGAGCCCCGCCAGCGAGTGATGGTAGGTCTCGCCCAGCAGCTCGACCCCACCGGTGGCCACCAGATCCTGAAAGCTCGCCAATGCCTCCGGGGCATAGGCAATCATTTGCTCGATGACCGTACCGCTCAGAGACAACGCCACCTTGAAGCGCCCGTCGGTCTGGCGAATCAGTTCTGCCAGGAGGCGGTTGGCGGGCTGGTAGCACTTTTCCGCCACCCGTCGGAGAATCCGGGCATTCGCCTCGTCGTCGAAGTAACTTCGGCCCGTGCCGATGTCGAAGACGCGGTACCGCGACAGGCGGAAGGGTTGGTGAACCTGCGCGTAGAGACAGATTTCGGTCATCGCGAAGCTCCCTGGTTCGGGCGGCTGGCCGTCGCGGCCTGGTAGGTGGCGGCCGTGAGGCGGGCTGGTTCGTCCAGCGAAAACCGGGGCAGGCCCACTTCCCGACGGCCCCGATCCGCCAACTCGTCGCGCAAGGGTCGGTGGCGGAGGATCGACGCCACCTGGTTGGTCATCTCATCCAGATCCCAGCAGTCCACCTTGATGGCGTTCCGAATCACCTCGGCGACGCCGGCCTCGCGCGCCACGACGCAGGGGGTTCCGTGGAGGAGGCTCTCGAGCGCCACCAGGCCAAACGGCTCGCTCCGCGACGGCATGACGCAGACGTCCGCCATCCGGAACGCCCGGGCCACGTCCGCCCCACCGAGCCCGCCGGTAAAGTGCACTCGACCCGCCAGGCCCAGTTCGGCGGCCCGCTCGATCAGGCCGCCCAGGAGGTCGCCGGAGCCGGCCATCACGAAGTGGGCCGCCGGCACCAGACGGGCCACCCGGGCGGCCATCTCGAGGAACAGGTCGGGCCCTTTCTGGCTCGTCACCCGACCCAGGAACAACGCGATCGGCGTCGTCGGGCCGAATGGCGCCTGGGCCCGCTCGGCGGGGGCGCCCTCGGGCGAGCCGTCGATGCCCCAGTGGATCACATCGACCTTCTCGGCCACGACCCCATACCGATCGACGCAGAGCCGCTTCAGTCGATGGCTATTGGCAATGACCCGATCGGCGCCCGTCAGTCCCTCGCGCTCGCGACGGGCAATCTGCGGATTGCCGTCCGATCCGGTCCGGTCAAACTCGATTGCGTGGATGTGGGCCACCAGCGGGCGGCCGCTCTGGGCCCGCGCCATGGCGCCGGCCTGGAAGGTGATCCAGTCGTGCGCGTCGATGACGTCGTGCGGTTCGCGCGCGGCAATCTCCGCGGCCAGACCGGTGAACCGCTCCACCTCGGCCATCAGGTCGCCCCCATAGGGCGACCGTTCTCCCCCGCTCCGCCCCCGTTCGCTCAGGATCCCATCGGCATATCCCTGGGCTGTGCCGTAGGGGTCGAGGGGCGACGGGATCCGATGCACCCGAAGCCGGGTCGGCGCCTCGGCGCCGATGACGCGGAGACCCGCAACGGGACTCTCCGAAACCGGAAACGGCACCACGAGGGTGACGTCGACGCCCACCCGGAGCAGGCCCTTGACCAGACCGACCGTGGCGGTGGCGAGTCCCCCGGCCTGGTGGGGCGGAAACTCCCAGCCGAACATCAGAACTCTCATCGTCCGGCCGAGTCCCGGTCGTCCGCCGCCCCGACCTCGTCGGTCCGCCGCTCCCACCGAGCCAGAATCCGGAGAACCCGCCCGCGTTCGGCCGGGTATCGAATCGGAATGGCGGTCCCGTTCGTACGATCGACGGACATCGGGCTCCTCGCGGTCGGGGATGACGGTGGTTCGATGCGCTCCCCAAACGCACCCGCGGTCGCGCCGGTTCCCGAGCCACCGGACGAGGGCCAAACGGGAGCAAAACGAAGGCGCTCGGCGTTCTAGTCGGGGTGGGGCCGCACCGCTCCAAACTCCAACGACACCAGGATCCCCATGCCCGTCCCGTTGGCCCAAGCGATCGTGACCGGGCTCGAGGCCTACCTCATCACCGGGGGGTGCTTCGCCATCTGGTTCGCCAGTCGAGGCTGCGGTCGCCTCGACCCCGCCGCCGGCCGAGGAACCGTCGGATTTCGACTCCTCCTCTTGCCCGGGGCCACTCTGCTCTGGCCCGTGCTCGTGGCCCGGCTGGTCCGCGGCGGCGCGGCCCCCCCGGACGAGCGAACCGCGCACCGCACCAGCCCTTCAGCCGGCGGCATCATCCGATGATCCGGTCGATCCGAAGGGCCCATCGGATCTGGGCGTTCCTGCTGCTGGCGGGTGGGTTGGCGATCCTCGGGTTCGCCAACTGGCGACGGTCCAACCCGCTCGCGCCGAGTTCCCTGGCACCGACGGCGCCTGAGACAGGAGACAGGCAGTGAGTGTCGCGTATCGGGCGGTCAACTGGAATCCCCAGAAGAAGCGGTACGACCTGATCCTGGCCGGCGGCCTGTTGGGGACGTTTGCGACGTTCGTCACCGTGACCCTGTTGATCCACCCCACTGCCACGGCCGAGACGGCGTTGATCCGAGGCCTCGGCCTGAGCGGCTTCCTGCTGCTCCATGTCATCCTGGCGATCGGGCCGTTGGCCCGCCTCGATCGTCGCTTCCTTCCCCTTCTGTACAACCGTCGTCATCTGGGGGTCAGCCTCGGCATCCTGGCCTTGGCCCACGCCAGCTTCGTGGTGGTCCAATACCATGCACTCGGAACCGTCCACCCCTTGGTGAGTCTGCTCACCAGCAATCGGGCCCTGGGTCCGGCCGACCCTCCATTCGAGTACTTCGGCGTCTTCGCGCTACTGGTCCTTGTGGTGATGGCCGCGACCAGCCACGACTACTGGCTGTCGATCCTGACCCCGCCAACCTGGAAGCGGCTCCACCTCCTCGGGTACGCCGCGTATCTCGCCCTCGTGGCGCACGTCGGCTTGGGGGTGCTTCAGGACGAACGTCATCCGCTGTTTCTGGTCGCCACCGCCATCGGCGCTGCGGTCATCGGAGGCCTGCACCTCCTCGCGGCCTGGCGGGAGCGAGGCCTCGATCGCAACGCCCCCTCTCCCGGCTGGGTCGATGTCGGGCCCGCCGACGCGATTGCCGAGGGTCGAGCCCGAATCGCCCTCGTCGCGGGGGAGCGGGTGGCGGTGTTTCGCCACCAGGACCGGCTCTCGTGCGTATCGAACGTCTGCAAGCACCAGAACGGCCCCCTTGGTGAAGGCCGGATCATCGATGGGTGCATTACCTGCCCTTGGCACGGGTACCAGTACCGGCCCGAGGATGGCACCTCTCCCCCTCCCTTTACCGACCGGATTCCGACTTTCAATTTGAGGGTCGAAGGTGGTCGAGTGTTCGTTAACCCCCGACCGAACCCAGCCGGTACCAGGGTCGATCCAGTCCCGGTCGCGACCGTCCCCCTGGCACCAACCGCGGAGTTCTTCGTCGGCTACCATTCGGCCGCTCCCCCCGGAGTCGCGAGATTCGGTCGTGGCGCTACCGTGACCATCCTGCTACTGGCGGTGGGAACCGCCGCGGCGTTCGCGGTTGCGCAGGGGACCTTCCAGCCAGCACACTTCGCCTATGGGAAACCCACGGAGCTGAGCGGCGTGATCCGGCTCGGACCATACCCTGTTCTCGAAACCGTGGCCGAGGGGCGGATCCGGCGCTATCTGCTGGCAGGCCCCGGCAAGCACGGGGCTACCGGATTGGCGACGCCCTACGCCAACCGACGAGTTCGGGTCACCGGCACGCTGGCGCACCGGGAGCGGTTGAACGTGCTCGAAGTGGGCACGGTGGCCCCCGATTCGTCCGCTCGCGAGGCTCCGGTCGAGCCGCTGGTGGACCTGGGGTCCTACCGCCTCGAGGGCGAGGTCGTGGACGGCAAGTGCTACGCCGGGGTGATGAACCCCGGCCTCGGCGTGACCCACCGGGGTTGCGCGGCCCGCTGTCTCGCCGGGGGCTTGCCCGCGCTCTCCGCGACGCGCGATGCCGAGGGTGTCGAGGTCCGCCGGACTCTGACGCACGAGACGCTGCGCCCGGTGTTCTCCTCCCGTGACATGCGCGGGCCACC
>CADEGB010000070.1 GCA_902826755.1 uncultured Gemmatimonadota bacterium | reverse complement strand
TACTTGGAGATCCAGAACGACCCATCGCCGAACAGGTTGGCTTGCGGCGCCGCCCCGCTGGTGTAGGTGAGCCACTGGATCGTGTAGGCCCGAAAAATATTGCGCAGCTGGGGGAAGTCGACGCCGGGATGCGCCGATGCCACCGGCGCCATCGACACCAGCTCAGCCGGACGGTTCTTGGCGATGGCCCACTGGAAGAAGCCCCCGTACGAGCCGCCCCAGAGACCGACCTTTCCGTTGGACCACGGTTGCCGAGCAAACCAGCGGACCAGTTCCGGCCCATCCGACGCCTCGTTGGCAAACGGGTCGAACGTGCCACCCGAGCTGCCGCGACCGCGGGTATCGACCACCGCGAAGACGTATCCGTTCCGCGCGAAGTACATCCCGCGGGCATGCGACAGGTCCGCGATGTACGGCGTCATCCAGAAGATGACCGGGAGCGGGGCTGCCTGATGCCTCGGCCTGTAAATGGTGGCGCTCAGCGTGACACCGTCTTTCATCGGAACGCGGACGCCGTACATCAGCTCGACCTGCGCGGTGTCAGCCCCCGCCTGCGCCACCATTTGGCGGCTGGCTGGCGCTGTGAGCGCGAGGCCAAGCAGTACCGTCAGAGCCGGGAGGCGGAGTCGACCGGTCATGTGCATCTCCTGGTGCCGTTGATGATGCCCCGAAACGCGTCGCAAGCGCTCCAGAGTACAGTCCCGCCCTACCGGGAAAATCTTACAAATCGCTGCGGAGTCTGCCGCCGCTGAGCAATCGCAACATTGCTCGGCTCGTATGACTGCAGCGGGGGGCCGGTCAACCGATGCACCTCCCTGATCACCGGGGCCTACGGCGTGACTTGGACGAAATTAGCGAACCCTTCACCCTCGCTTCGCCGCCCCCTCATCGGAACAGTGCGACCCTTGGATTGGGATGAACCGGACCGACCCGGTCCGGCGGAACGAAGGAGGAATCGGCGATGACGTATGGCGGTGCCCCGGCGCTCGCGCGGACCGATCCGTCGTCGGACGGCGACAAGGCGGATCGCAAGCGCCAAAAGCGGGCCGAGAAGATCCGTCGCGACGCGGAGCGTCCGCCCGGCGCCTTCGAGCGGTTCCGCATCTTGATGGAGGCGGTCGACGAAGGTCGCAAAGTGGTAGAGATCGTCGATCACAAGGCTCGTTACGCCTTGGTGGTCATGGGGATCCTGAACGCCGCCGTCTTCTTCATCCTCTCCCGGGCGCACCTGCTCGAGGCCCTCCCGGCCACGGGCCGCCTCTGGCTGGTCGTCTTCCTGCTCGGGTACGGTGGCCTCAGCTTCCTGTTCGTGCTCTACGCGGTGGATTCGCTCCGACCCCGATTGCTTCGAGACACCGGCCTGCTCCAGGAGGGCGCGCCGCCGGCGGGGGCCGGGGGGCACGGCCCGGCCGGACTGCTTTACTGGGAGGCGGTGGCGGGCACCGACCTGGACGGTTATCGGCGCGCCTGGGCCTCGACCACGATGGAACAGCTCAACGCCGAGGTGGTCCAAGTCAACCACCATCTGGCGCGGCTCATCCAGGCCAAAGACCAGGCGTTAGGCCGCCTCTACCTCGGGCTCACGGCCTTGGTCGTTCTCGGCCTGATCCAGCTAATCGGCTATGCGGCTATGGCGCTGACGAGGGTCATTCGCGTCATCGGCCCCTGACCATGGCCGCTCCGGTCCCAGCCCAGGCGGCGGCGCCCGTTAGGCGCCGCCGCGACGCCGCCTCCGCAGCCGACCGGCCCCGACCACCACCAGTCCGAGGCCGAGCAGCGCCCAGGTCGCCGGCTCCGGGGTGGTCACGAATTCGAACCGGGTGTCGAGGTAATGAAAGGTGAGCCGAGGATCAGAGGACGCCGGATCGGCAATGCTCGAGACACCCGCCCGGCCCCAGGCGTGGACGGGCTCCGATGCCGGGCACAGTGGCAGGGAGAGCGAGGCGTCGTGGGGGCCGCCCGCGGGACCGGTCCAGTCGATGTCTCCCTTGAGGGCGCCGGCCCCTCCGTCGCACGGGGGCGTCCCATCGTACCGGACGAACCCACCGCCAAGCCAGCTAAAGAGGTACGGGGTCGAGCGGTCGCCGGGGTCAGCGTCGAGCGTGAAGTCGAGAACGGCCCCAGCGAACACCACCATGGACCGGGACGCTCGGAACGCCAGCCCGACCAGGAACGACGGCCCATATCCCTCGGGACTCGTCCCCATCGCCCGGCCCGGTCCCTCGAACCGAAACGCCAGGAACGCGTCCCTCCCGGTATGGCCTCCATCCGGGGTGACCATCACCTCGGACGGATCGAGGCCCGAGATGGCGAAGTCCAGGTCGTAGATCGAAACACCCCCGAGCGAACAGGAAGTGATCGACCGCATGTATTCGTAGAGCGTGGCCTTGGGACACGTGACGGCTTGGGCAACCCCTGGGACGCCCCCGAGCAGGCCCAGCGCGAGCCCCAGATTAAGACGGCGGAAATGGCGTGTCATCAACTCGGCCCCTTGCGGTTTGGTGAGTGGCCAATCTGCCATAGGGGTGTGACACGGGGCCTTCGCGATCCCGACAAACCGAGGGCCCTCGAAACGTCGGGCGGGCCGCCCGGGCGCGCTCAGTCGAGGCTTGCCGCCTCGATCCCGATCGTGGCGGCGGCCGCCGTCAGGCACCCGTCGTAGCTGGCCAGGGTGAGCTTCTGACCGCTTCGACGCAGGAAGTCCATCGAAGCCAGGTGGAGGGCGTCGAGGGAGCGGACCGGGGCCGGAAAGGCCTCCACCGCACGCGACAGCACGGGACGCACCAACTCCACGAACGCCAGCCGGGCCAGCAGCCCCTCGGCCACCGCCCGGTGAGAACTGCCCAACCCACGGACGTGAAGCCGCGTCCACAACTCATACTCGAGCAGACGGCTGGTGACCAACGGCTGGTCCCACAGCGCCGCCGGCGGCCGGCGGTCCTCGGCCAGGAGCTGGGCGAGGGCCACCGACGTGTCGAGGTAGATCACCGGCCGCCTCGGTCCTCTTCCAACTCGGCGAGCAGGACCTGGAGGGGAGCAACCGGAAGGCCAACGGGCGGCGACGCCGGCCCCACGACGGGCGGGGTGATCCAGCCCTTACGAACCGCGTCGGCCAACAGCGCATCGGATGCCATATCACTCCTCCCCGCCCGCGGCGGAATCAACTCCGCGACGACCCGTTCCCGGTCGGTGACCAGGACGGTCTCGCCCGCGGCGACCAGCCGAACGTATTCGGCCAGCTTGTTCTTGAGATTCTTGAGGCCAACCGCTAGCATGCCCTCAAGGTAGCTTCTAGTAGCTTCTTTGGCAATCGTCGGCATGCCGGAAGATCGCACTCCGACCCAGGATCGAGGTAACCGAAATCGCGGAGCCCCTGACCATATTCGCGCACGCTCCGACTTGACCTGCCCTCGACGGGCGCCGAGTTTGAGGCACGCCCCGCGCGACCCTCTCCTTCCGACCCGGATCCGCCCCTTTGGCCGACACACCGGTTAGCCAGTTGCTCGCTTCGTTCTCTGCCCGAGCCCGGTTTGAGGATCTCCCGGCGCCGGTGGTGAGCGACACGGGCCGAGCCGTGCTCGATTGGATCGGATCGGCGTTGGCCGGTTCGATCGAGCCCCCCGCCCAGATGGCCCATCGGGTCATCGCCGCGCTCGGAGCGGCCTCCGATGCAACGGTCTTTGGAGCCGGCCGGGCCGCCGCCGCCAACGCAGCGCTCGCCAATGGGCTCAGTACCCATATCCTCGAACTGGACGACGTCCACAAAGGATCGACCCTCCACGCGGCCGCGCCCGTCATCCCAGCCGCCTTGGCGGTGGCCGAGCGCGAACACCGGACCGGCCGAGAGTTCCTGTTGGCGGTGGCGTTGGGTTACGAGGCGGCCCTCCGGATCGGCGAGGCCGTGAACCCGTCCCACTATCGGTTCTGGCATCCGACCGGCACCGCGGCGACCTTCGGGGCCGCGGTCGCCGCCGGTTCCCTGCTCCGGCTCGACGACCGTGCCATGCTGGACGCCCTCGGCACCGCAGGGACCCAGGCCGCGGGCCTCTGGGAGTTCAACGCCGACGGCGCCATGAGCAAGGCGCTCCACCCCGGTAAGGCCGCCTTCAACGGCATCCTGGCCGCCGACCTGGCGCGCGAGGGGTTCACGGGCGCGAGCCGAATCCTGGAGGGAACCCGCGGGTTCTTTCGGGCCACCGCCACCGACGCCGATCCGTCGCGAATCACCGACGGCCTCGGCGAGCGGTGGAAGATCAGCGAGAACTGCTACAAGCTCCATTCGTGCTGCGGCCACACCCACACCGCCATCGACATGGCGCAGGATTTTCGCGCCAGCGGCGCCTGGCGTGGTGCCGACACGATCGCGACGGTCGAGATCCGCACCTACGCCTCCGGCTACGAGATCGTCAAGGAGCCCAACCCGCGGACCCCCTACCAGGCCAAGTTCAGCCTGGCGTATTGTGTGGCGGCCGCCTTGGTCGAGGGCCAGGTTGGCCTCGAACAATTCGGCGCCGACCGCTTCGGGCCCGAAGGCGTGACGGAACCGCGGATCCGGGCGCTGCTCCCGCACGTTTCCGTCCTCGTGGACCCTGACGTGTCGGCCCGCTATCCCGGCGAGTGGGGGACCCGGATCCGGTTCACCGCCCGCGATGGCGCGGTCACCGACCTCGCCGCCGCCTTTCCCCGCGGAAACCCCGAGAACCCGGTAACGACCTCGGCGCTCGAGGCCAAACTCCGTCATCTCGTGGCGCCCCGCCTTGGCGCCGAATCGGCCGACCGCGCCATCGGCGCCGTGCACGCCCTGGCCGACACCACCGACATGGCCACCGCGTTCGCCGGATTCGGCGCCCGTGCCAGCCGCTCCGCCTAACCGCGCAGAGTCCGCCACCAATGACCGACATCAACCCCCGCGCCCGCGACCACGCCGAAATCCGCCAGGCGGTCCGCGACGCCTGCGCTCCGTTCGACAGCGCCTACTGGCAGCAGGTCGAGAAAGTCTCCGGATATCCGGAGGCGTTCGTGACAGCGCTCACCAAGGCGGGATGGCTCGCCGCCCTCATCCCCGAGGAGTATGGCGGTGGCGGCCTCTCGGTGACCGAGGCATCCGTCATCCTCGAGGAGATCAACCGCGCGGGCGCCAACTCGGGAGCCTGCCATGCCCAGATGTACGTCATGGGGACGGTCCTCCGGCATGGCTCCGCGGAGCAGAAGCGACGCTACCTGCCCGGGATCGCGGCGGGCGACCTCCGGCTCCAATCGTTCGCGGTGACCGAACCCACCGCCGGAACCGATACGACGAAGATCAAGACCTACGCCGAGCGCCGCGGGGATCGGTACGTGGTGAACGGCCAGAAGGTGTGGATCTCCCGCGTCCAGCACTCAGACCTGATGATCCTGCTGGCCAGGACCACGCCGCTCGACAAGGTGACTCGGAAGACGGAGGGCCTCTCGGTGTTCCTCGTCGACCTCCGGGAGGGCGGAGGCGCCGGCCTGACGGTCCGTCCCATCGAGAACATGGTCAACCACGAAACCAACGAGCTCTTTTTCGAGAACTTCGAGGTTCCGGCGGAAAACCTGATTGGCGAGGAGGGGCGCGGTTTCCGGTACATCCTCGACGGCATGAACGCCGAGCGGGTCCTCATCGCCGCCGAGTGCGTGGGTGACGGGTACTGGTTCATCGACAAGGCCCGCACCTACGCCACCGAACGGGTGGTGTTCGACCGGCCGATCGGACAGAACCAGGGCATCCAGTTCCCGATCGCCCGGGCCTACGCCAACGTGCGGGCGGCCGATTTGATGCGGTACGAGGGCGCTCGACTCTTCGACGCCGGCCTGCCGTGCGGCGCCGAGGCGAATCTGGCCAAACTGCTGGCAGCGGACGCCTCATGGGAGGCTGCCAACGCCTGCCTCCAGACGTTCGGCGGATTCGGGTTCGCCAACGAGTACGACGTGGAGCGGAAGTTCCGGGAGACGCGGCTGTACCAAGTGGCCCCGATCAGCACCAACCTGATTCTCTCCTTTGTGGGGGAACACGTCCTTGGAATGCCGCGGTCGTTTTGAGAGCCGGGCCAGGTCGGCGAGGGTGACTTGTCGGAGCGCTGCCGCACGCTGCCCGTCGGGTTCCGCCAGGACCTGACCGACCAGCGCCGATAGGGCTGTCCCAGGCCTTGGGGCCGGCCCTCACCGAGCGTGATCAGGGGGGCGGGTTGCCAGGTCTAAGCCCGTTGGGACTCGCGCGATTCTCGGGAACCATCGGAGGTTGGGGAACGCGGCGACGCGCCTGACCTCGCCACGGGTCCGACTGCCAAGGCAAGGGCAGTATTATTCCTCCACCTGATACCGACCGGCGACACCTGTTCCGAGGCCCCATGAGCGCGCCACCAGAACGCCTTTGCCGAAGCACGCTCTACGTGCCGGCCTCTCGGCCCGAAATGGTCGCCAAAGCCGCCGCCAGTGCGGCCGATGCCGTCTGCGTCGACCTCGAAGACGCCGTGGCCCTGGACCAGAAGGAGGCCAGCCGGGCCGCCGTCGTCCGCGCCCTGACGACACTCGATTTCGGCACCCGAGCCCGCCTGGTCCGGATCAACGGGCTCGACACCCAGTTTGCCTACCGCGACCTGATCGACGTGCTGGAACCAGCCGGCGCCGCCGTGGACGCGGTGATGGTGCCCAAGGCCCGGGGGCCCGAGGACATCCAGTTCGTCGCCACCTTGCTGACGCAGATCGAGGCGCGGATGGGATTCTCCCGCCGGATCGGGATCGAGGCCCAGATTGAAACGGCGGCCGGATTTCTTTCGCTCCGCGAAATTGCCGCCAGTTCCGACCGGCTCGAGTCCCTGATCTTCGGCTCCGGCGACTACGCCGCCTCGATGCGGATGCCGCTCGCCAACATCGGCGGCGAGGACGAGCACGACGCGGCTTACCCGGGCCATCGCTGGCACGCGGTCATGCACGGGATCGTCGCCGCGGCCCGCGCCCACGGACTCCGCGCCATCGACGGTCCCTTTGCCGATTTCAAGAACGAGCCGGGACTGGCCCGAGCCGCAGCCGCCGCTCGCGCGCTTGGCTTCGATGGCAAGCAGTGCATTCACCCCGCCCAGTTGACCACGGTCAACGCGGCGTTCTCGCCCCCGGCCGCTGAGGTCGAGTGGGCCCGATCGGTGGTGACGGCCTATCGGGCCGCCACCGCGGCCGGACAGGGCGCCGTGGCGGTCAACGGCAAAATGATCGACGCGGCCAACATCCGGATGGCCGAAACCACCCTCCGTCGCGCGGAGCTGCTGGCCGCCACAGCACGGGAGACCTCATGAGCGCGGGACGTTGTTTCGAAGACTTCGACGTGGGGATGGTCATCAAACATCCCCTCGGCCGGACCATCACCGCCACCGACAACAGCTGGTTCACGCTGCTGACCAACAACACCAACCCGATCCACTTCGACCGGTACTACGCCGCCCAGACCGAGTTCGGCCAGCCCCTCGTCAACTCGACGTTCACGCTGGCACTGGTGGTCGGACTCACCGTGGCCGACATCTCCCAGAACGCCGTCAACCTCGGCTGGGAGGACGTCCGGATCCCCGCCCCCGTCTTCGAGGGCGACACCATCTACGCCCAGACCGAGGTCATGAGCACCCGGGCGTCGGGCTCCCGGCCCACGATGGGCATCGTCGAGATCAAGACCACCGGATACAAACAGGACGGCACCGTCGTCATGACCTTCCGCCGCACCATCCTGGTCTACAAACGGGGTCACGCCCCGTTGCGACCGACGCCGGAGATTCGGAAATGACCGCCCTCGACCCAACGTTCCTCGACCGGATCCACGGCGCCGGCGTAGCCGCGCCGGTGCGGTTCCCCCTCACCAGTCCGATCGACGGCCGCTCCCTGGCCTCGGTGGCCGACTGCGGCGAAACGGAAGCCCGCGCGACCCTCGATCTGGCAACGGGCGGGTTCGAGCGCTGGAAGCGAACCACCGCCTACGAACGAGCCGCCGTCATGAAACGATGGCATGCCCTGACCGTAGCGCACGAGGCGGCGCTGGCGGAGTTGATGACGCTGGAAATGGGGAAGCCGATTACCGAATCGATCGGCGAGGTCAAGTACGGCGCGGCCTTTGTCGAATGGTACGCCGAAGAGGCCAAGCGGATCGCGGGCGAGACGATCGAAAGCCAGTTCGGACACAAGCGGCTGCTCGCCATCAAGCAGGCCACCGGCGTGGTCTACGCCATCACGCCCTGGAACTTTCCCATCGCGACCGTTACCCGGAAGATCGCGCCCGCGCTAGCCGCGGGGTGTGCCGTCATCGTCAAACCCGCTGAGCAGACCCCCCTGTCGGCGCTGGCCCTCGCCACCCTCTGGCGCGACGCCGGCGGACCGCCCGAGGTCTTCCAGGTCCTGACCGCGCTCGACCCCCGGCCCGTGTCGGCCGTGCTGCTTGGCGACCTCCGAGTTCGCGTCCTGACGTTCACCGGGTCGACCCAGGTCGGCGTCCATCTTTACGAGCGCTCGGCCAAGACGATGAAGCGGCTTGCCCTCGAACTCGGCGGCCACGCGCCGTATCTGGTGTTCGAGGACGCCCCGCTCGACAAGGCGGTCCGCGAAGTGATGGCCTGCAAATTCCGGAACGGGGGCCAGACCTGCGTCTGCACGAACCGGATCTACGTCCAGGAATCGATCGCGGCGGCGTTCACCGAGCGGCTGGCGGCTGCGGTGGCCGCGCTGAAAGTCGGCGACCCGCTCGATCCGGCCACCCAGATCGGTCCGATGGTCGACCAGGCCGGCCTGGCCAAGATCCGCGAGCATCTCGACGACGCCGCGGCGCTCGGCGCCACGGTCCTCACCGGCGGCCGGCCCCTGACGGGACTCTATCACCAGCCGACGGTCCTCACCGGAATCCGCCCCGAAATGAAGTTGATGCACGAGGAGACGTTCGGCCCCGTGGCGCCGATCCTCACCTTCCACGACGAGGCGGAAGCAATCCGAGTGGCCAACGGCTCGCCGTTCGGGCTGGCGGCCTACCTCTGGACGGCGGACCTCCGGCGCGCGTTCCACGTCGCCGAGTCGCTCGAGTTCGGGATCGTCGGGGTCAACGATGGGGTGCCGTCGACCGCGCAAGCTCCGTTTGGCGGGGTCAAGATGTCGGGCGTCGGGCGAGAAGGCGGCCACTGGGGCATCGATGAATTCCTCGACCTCAAGTACGTCTCGTTCGGCCTCCAGGTCTGACCAATGAACCAACCAACCCCCTGGGCGGCGGCGATCCACGGCCTGTTCCGGTCCCACGGTGTCTCCATCGTCTCCCATGTCCCCGACGCCGGTCACCAGCGGCTGATCGAACTCTGCCAGGCTGACCCCGCCATCCGGACCGTGACCCTCACGACCGAAGAGGAGGGCATCGCCCTCGCGGCTGGGAGCTTTCTGGGCGGCGCCCGGGCTGCCCTCCTGATCCAGTCGAGCGGCGTCGGGAACTGCATCAACATGTTGTCCCTGCCCCACGTCTGTCGGATGCCGCTCGTGATGCTGGTGACGATGCGGGGCGAATGGGGTGAGTTCAACCCGTGGCAGGTGCCCATGGGGGCCAGTACGCCCGCGGTGCTCGAGGCCAGCGGCGTCACGGTCTTCCGGGTCGACGCCGCCGACGACGTGGCCGCGACGGTCGATGGCGCCATGAGCCTGGCGTGGCAGAGCCGGCGCCGAGTGGCGGTCCTCCTTTCCCAGCGCCTCCTTGGCGCCAAACGGTTCACCCCCGACCCTCGATGACGGCCTCCCCTAACGCTCACGACGCGACCCGCCAGCCGGGCCTTCCCCGGCGCGACGTCGTCCGCCGCCTCCTGACCGACCGCGGCCCGCTGCTCGTGGTGGCCGGCCTCGGCGCCTCGGCCTACGACCTCGCCGCGGCGGGCGACTCCCCGCTCGACTTCCCGCTCTGGGGCGCCATGGGCGGCGCCGCCATGGTAGGACTCGGCCTGGCCCTGACCCAACCCTCCCGCCCGGTCCTCGTCCTCACCGGCGATGGCGAGATGCTGATGGGCCTCGGCAGCCTGGCCACGATTGGGGTGGAAAAGCCGGCCAACCTTCGGATCGTGGTGCTCGACAACGAACGGTTCGGCGAGACCGGCAATCAGAAAACCCACACGGCGTCAGGCGTGGACCTCGCCGCGGCGGCCCGCGCCTGCGGCATTGCCGACGCGCGGACGATCACCACGCTGGCCGAGGTCGACCACCTTCGAACCGCCATCCACGGCCCGACCGGCCCGCTCCTGGCGGTCATCAAGATCGGCGCCGACCCCGAGCCCAAGGCGCTGCCGCCCCGAGACGGACCGTTCCTGGCCCAGCGCGTCCGCACGGCCCTGCTCGGCCAGACCCAAGCCCTCGAGGCATGATGAACGCCACCGGCACCTCGATCGTCATCGTCGGCGGGGGCATCGTCGGGGCGTCGATCGCCTGTCATCTCGCCCTCCGGGGTGAGCGCGACGTCACCATCCTGGAGCGGGCCGAGAGTCCCGCCTCGGGGAGCACCGCCCGCTCCGCGGCCGGGGTCCGTCACCAGTTCAATACCGCGGTCAACGTCCGGCTCTCGAAATACAGCATCGAACGCCTGGTCCGCTTCGAGGAGGAAATCGGCGGCCACGCCGAGCTGCACCAAGTGGGGTACCTCCTCCTGGTGTCCGACGCCGCCGCCTGGGAGCGATACCAATCGCAGGTGGCGCTCCAACAGAGCCTCGGCGTCCCAACCGAGATCCTCGGCCCGACCGACATCGAACGACTGGTTCCCGGCACTCGGACCGACGACATCCTCGGCGCGACGTACTGCCACCTCGACGGCTACTGCGACCCGTACGGCGTGGCCATGGGGTATCTCGACCGAGCCCGGGCGCTGGGCGTGACGGTGCGGACCGCCGCACCGGTGACCGCCGTTAGGATCACCGGCGGGAACGTGACCGGGGTCGACACCCCGATCGGGCGCTTCGACTGCGATGTCATGGTCAACGCCGCCGGCGCGTGGGCCGGAGCCGTCGGCGCCCTGGCCGGGCTCGACATTCCGGTCCTGCCCTATCGGCGCAGCATCTACATGACCGAGGAGTTCTCGGCGCTGCCGGACGCGATGCCGTTCACGTTCGACGTCGTGAGCGGGTTCTACGTCCGGAAGGAGGGACGCGGCCTGCTCTTCGGTCTCACCAACCCGCAGGAGCCCTCGAGCGAACGGATCGATGTCGACTGGGCGTGGCTCGACACCGTGCTCGAAGCGGGCATGAACCGCTTCCCGGGATTGGAGGACGCCCGTCTGGCAGAAAAGAAGTGCTGGGCCGGGCTCTACGAGATCACGCCGGACCACATGCCGATCCTCGGCCGCCACCCCGACCTCCGCAACTACGTCGACGCGAGCGGCTTCAGCGGCCACGGCGTGATGCACGCCCCCGCCACCGGACTCCTCATGACGGAGGAGATTCTCGATGGCCGGGCCACCACCATCGACGTCGACCCGCTCCGGATCTCCCGGTTCGCCGCTCGAACCGGCGCCGTCGAAACGAACATCTTCTAGCACTCTGAACCGGGAACGCTCCGTGACGTCCACCGCACCGTCCGACCTGCCGCTGACGGGCCTCACCGTGGTTGCCGTCGAGCAGGCGGTCACCGGGCCCTACTGCTCGCGCCAGCTGGCCGATTTCGGCGCCCGCGTCATCAAGGTCGAGCGCCCGGGCGACGGCGACTTTGCGCGGCACTACGACCAGGCGTTGAACGGGCTCTCCGCCTACTTCGCGTGGCTCAATCGGGGCAAGGAAAGCGTGGTCCTCGACCTCAAGACCGAGGCTGGGAGAACGGCCCTCGAGCGACTGGTCCACCGAGCGGACGTCTTCGTCCACAACCTGGCCCCCGGCGCGATCGAGCGACTCGGGCTCGGCTACGACGCCTGCGCCGCGGCCGCGCCGGGCCTGATCTGGGTCGGGATTTCGGGCTATGGACCCGATGGGCCGTACCGCGACAAGAAGGCGTACGACATGCTGATCCAGGCCGAAGCCGGGGTCGTGAGCCTAACGGGTACGCCGGAGGCGCGGGCCAAGGTGGGGATCAGCATCGCCGACATCTCGGCCGGCCACTACGCCTACTCGAGCGTGCTGGCGGCGCTGATTCAGCGCGGAAAGACCGGCCGGGGGACTCGGATCGACATCTCGATGCTCGAGTGCCTGGTGGAGTGGATGACGCCCCAACTCTACGTCCAGATCGGCACCGGCAAACCGCCGGCCCGCGCGGGGCTCCGCCACAACATGATCGTACCCTATGGCGCCTATCGGTGCGCCGACGGCGAGGTGATGTTCGCCGTCCAGAGCGACCGCGAGTTCCGCCGCCTCTGTCAGTCCGTGCTCGAACGCCCCGAACTGGCCGACGACCCCAGATACGCCCGGAACCCGGATCGCCTGACCAACCGAACCGACCTGGAAACCCTGGTCGAAACCATCCTCGGCTCCCTGCCGGTGGCCACCGTCGTCGAGCGGCTGGAGAAGGGCGACATCGCGAACGCGGTGGTGAATGACCTGGCGGCCGTGGCGGCGCACCCCCAGCTCCGCGCCCGCGGACGGTGGACCACGGGTACCGCCGACACCGGCCCGTTCCCGGCCCTCATCCCACCGCATAACCTGGCGGGCACCCGACCGCGGATGGGGCGAGTGCCCGCTCTCGGTGAACACACCGACGCGGTCCTCGCGGAACTCGACGCCGGGGGCTCCTCCCCGAGGAACCCCCGGCCGCCGAACTGATTCCGGCGACGCCTGAGGCGCGGAGCGCCGCGGCCGTCAGTCCGCGACGACCACCAAACTGGCGCGGCAGGTTTCCACAGCCGGCGACGCCAGCAGCTCTTCCCACGACGGCAGCGACGTGAGCTTGTGGTTCTGCGCCAGGAACGTGAAGTTGTGGACGCCGGGAGTGGTGCTGGCCCCCGAAATCGTGATCAGCGCGGTCGTTCCGAAGTACTGCCCGCTGGTGCCGTAGCCGAGCAGCCGAGCGCCGGTGGCGTCGTCGGTGATGGAGTAAGTCCAGTACAGGAACTCGCCGGCCGCCAGGGTCGGCGCGGTGGGGCCACCGGTGACCGTCATCCGGATCTCGGCTCGATCCTGAAACCCCTTGCGGATCGTAACCCCGATCGACGTGCCCGCGTCACAGACGGCAGCGGCTGACGACGAGCGGATCCGACCGGGCTTCGGGGTGGCTCCACCGCCACCGCCACCGCCCCCCCCGCCACCCCCGCCACCACCACTGACACCACCCTTGAACGACGGCTGAACGCCCGCCTGGTCATCGGGAGCCGTCGCAAGGTCCGAACAGGCGGTAAGGAAGACACCGAGACCGAGCAGGCCCGTGGCAGCGAGAGAACGAAGACGCATCGAAGAACTCCAGATGAAAGACGGTGATGGTGGCGCGGCGAGCTTCGCTCTGGAGTAAGGCAAGTTCACGGCCGACCGCAGGCTCGACGGGAAAGCGTTCTGGGCCATTCAGTTAGGCACGCCGCCAAGAAAACGGATCGGCCGGCCCCTGTATCGTCTCGATCCAGGGGGCGGCCGTTTTGCTACGGGGGTCCGCGGCGCCGCGCGGCTGTCGTGGGGCGAAGGTGAATGCGTGATGAACGCCGAATGAACCGCCAGTATCAATGGTGGTCAGCGACCCAGCATCGGCAGAAGAACGTGCGAAGGGTACCGAGCCGAGTGGTGAATGGTGTTGGTGGCGGCGACCCAGGTGGTCTCGTCCCAGTTGACGCCACCCGTGTTCATGTTGCGGTCGAACCGTGGGAAGTTGCTGCTGGAAACCTCGACCCGAACCCGGTGCCCCGGAGCAAAGACGTTGCTGCTGGCCTGGAGGTCGACCTCCACCCGATACACCCCGCCCGGCTCCATGAAGGTCGGGACTCGGTATCCGTCGCGATACCGAGCGCGCTGGATCCCCTCCTGGAGGTTGAACGCGCGGCCGTCCGGCTGGACGTCGAGCACCTTGACCGTGAAGTCGGTGTCCTTGGCCGACGACGACACGTAGAGCACGGCCTTGATCGGGCCGGTCATCTCGGTGGCGCTAACAAACGGCTCCGAGGTGTAGACCAGCACGTCGCCCCTGGTTTCGATGTCGCGCTGATCGACCGGACCGGCCGGTTCGTTCGAAAAGGTGCAACAGATCGGCCCCGCCTTGGAGGGCACCGGGGTCCCGGGGTCGTAGACGAACCGGTCGACCGGCTCATTGCCCGGCTTGGCGGCCGACAAGGCACCGGTGCCAAACCGACTGTTGGCCCGCCCGTCGCTGTGGAGATAGAACGGCGTCGGCTCGACCAGGGGGAACGTGGCCGCCGACTGCCACGCGTTCCGCCCCATCGCGTAGTACTGGACCTTGGGCATCGCGGTGATCCCGTTGTCGGCGCCCTTGAGCCAGTGGTCGAACCACTTGAGGTAGATCCCGAACCAATCGAGCCGAGTATCGCCGAGGTCCCGTTCACCGAGAGTGGTCTTCTCGGCGGCAAGGCGCTCGGACCCGCAGTGGGCCGCGGGCGAGATGATCAGGAACTGGTTGTCGCGGCCCCGGGGACTGGTCGCGTTGGTCCGCATCTGGTTGAACAGCACCCCGGTCCAGCCGACGGCGGGATCGTACCAGGAATTGACGTGGAGAGCCGGGACGTCGAAGCTATCACTTGGCTCGACATAGCCGAATCGCTTCCAGAACGGATCTTCGGGTGGATGGGTCACGAAGTCGCGCCAGTCGTTGGGCGGGGCCCCCGCTCGCTCGGTGATCGTGGAAATCGGCAGCATATCCGACAGCGTCCGGACCGAGATCTCCGGCACCTTGACGCCGAAGTCGAAGTACTGAGCATGAGCCAAATACTCCTCGCGGGGGAGATCCGGCGAGAGCTTCGGATGCCGCTTGGCGCCGGCGGTTCGGAACCACCCAACCAGGGAAACCAGTTCGTTGGCGCCTCCGGTCCAGGCGCCGAAGTAGGTCATGATGCCGCCGGCCGCTTGGGGAATG
>CADEGB010000069.1 GCA_902826755.1 uncultured Gemmatimonadota bacterium | reverse complement strand
CCGCGAAGACCAGGTCATACGGAAGGTCGCCAGGGGTAAAGAAGTTGGCGATGTCCGTCAGGGTCTGGTTCCGAGTGAAATTGGCGATCGTGCTCGGCATGATGATGATCGTCTGGGCAAAGACGATCGGCATGACGCCGGCGGTGATCAGCCGGATCGGAATGAACGTCTTCTGGCCTTCCCGGACGCGCCCCCGCCCCATGACTTTCCTGGGGATCTGGATCGGCACCCTCCGAGCGGCAATCGTCATCGCCACCACCGCGGCGATCGCGCCGACCGCCAGCAGGACGATGATCAGGGCGCCGCCGAAGCTGACGCCGCCGACCCGGACCTGCTCGATGAGCTGGAAGGTCGAGGGCCACAACCGCTCGATGATCGACACGGCGATCAACAAGCTCATCCCGTTGCCGATGCCCCGTTCGGTGATCTGCTCACCGAGCCACATGATGAAGATGGCGCCCACGGTAAGGGTGAACCACATCGTGAGCCGAGCCGTGAAGCCCGGATTGACGATGGCACCTGGAATCGACTCGGCGAACGCCGTGAAGGTGATCGCCTGTGAGAAGGCGATCACGATCGTCATGTACCGGGTCCACTGGGTCAGCTTCTTCTTGCCGTCTTCGTCCTTCTGCATCTTGCTCACGGTCGGGAAGATCCCGCCGAGGAGCTGGAAGATGATCGAGGCCGAGATGTACGGCATGATCCCGAGCGCGAAAATCGTCGCCCGGTAGAGGCCGCCACCCAGTGTGTCGTAAAGCTGGAAGAAGGTACTGGCGCCCTGATTCTGGTTGATGAACGCCTGGAGGGCGCCGGCGTTAACGCCGGGGGCCACGATGTGCGCGCCGATCCGGTAGATCAGGATCGCGATCAGCGTGAACGTGAGTTTCCGTTTCAGCTCCTCGTCGATACCGAGCGACGGGAGTTGGGCGGCCGGGGCGGTCACGTTACGCCTCGACTTTTCCGCCGGCGGCCTCGATCTTGGCCTTGGCCGCGCCGGAGATCGAGATGCCCTTGACGGTGAAGGCTCGGGTCACCTCGCCGGTGGCGAGCAGCTTGACCGGGTCCGACGCCTTCTTGATGAGCCCGGCGGCCGCCGGCCTCTCGGGGGTCAGGGCGTCGCCCTCGACTTTGCCGAGCTGCTTCAGGTTGACCACCTGGCTCACTTCCTTGAACGGGTTGGTGAAACCCCGCTTCGGCAGCCGCCGGAACATCGGCATCTGGCCACCTTCGAAGCCCGGATTGGTCGAACCGCCGGTCCGGGCCTTGTGACCCTTGTGGCCCTTGCCGGACGTCTTGCCCAATCCACTGCCAATGCCCCGGCCGACCCGCTTGCGCGGCACGTTGCTGCCCTTGGCCGGCTTCAGGTTGGAGAGCGTGATTTTCGTCGTCATGTTGTCTAGGCCTTCCGGACCTCGATCATGTGGCGGACCTTGAAGAGCATCCCCCGCACGCCGGCGTTGTTGACGACCTCGACCTCGGCCTGGTGCTTGTGAAGGCCCAGGGAGGCCAGGGTCCGTCGCATGGTGTCGGGCCGCCCGATGGACGACCGGATCTGCTTGACCTTGAGCCGCGCGGCTTCCTGTTCGGTCGGGATGACCGCCGCGTGATAGGCCGGGCCCTGACGCCCGACCGCCGGATTCCGTCCCATTGCGGTTACCCCTCCTGCCGCGGCTTGTAGGGCAGCGCATCGACCTCGATGCCCCGCTCCCGCGCCACCTGCTTGACCGACACGAGCGACCGGAGACCGGCCATCGTGGCCCGCACCATATTGTGCGGGTTGTTCGAGCCAAGACTCTTGGTCAGAATGTCGGTGATGCCGGCACATTCGAGCACGGCCCGGACCGCCCCACCGGCGATGACGCCGGTACCGGTCGCCGCCGGCTTGAGCAGGACCTGGCCCGCGCCGTGCCGGCCGTTGACCTCGTGCGGAATGGTCGACCCGGTCCGGGGAATCTCCGTCATCGACCGCTTGGCGGCGTCGACGGCTTTCCGGACCGCTTCGGACACTTCGTTGGCCTTGCCGGTTGCGAAGCCGACCCGGCCCTTGCCGTCGCCGACCGCCACCAGCGCGTTGAACGAGAACCGGCGGCCGCCCTTGACGACCTTGGCCACCCGATTGATGTCGACGACCTTCTCGACGAACTCGCTCGGCGCCTCGCGGTCCCGGCGCTCGCCGCGGCCTTCGCCGCCGCGACCCCGGCCTCGGCCGCCACCAGCCCCGCCGCCGCGCCCGCCCCGGCCGCCGCGACCCCGCCCGCCTTCGGTGGGCGCCTCGGGAGCGTCCGTTCCCTGCACGTTAGGTTCCGTCATTTAGAACTCCAGTCCACCTTCGCGGGCGCCGTCGGCGACCGCTTTGACCCGCCCGTGATAGCGATAGCCGGCTCGATCGAACACCGCCTTCGCGATACCCGCGGCCTTGGCCTTGGCGGCGAGCAGCTTTCCGGTCGCCTTGGCCTTGGCCACCTTGCCCTGCCCGTCGAGCTCGAGGCCCTCGCTCCGATCGGACGTCCCGAGCAACACCACACCCTTGTCGTCGTCGACGAGCTGGGCGTAGATGTGTTTGAGCGACCGGAACACCACCAGCCGCGGACGCTCCGGCGTGCCGGCCACTTTCTTCCGAACCCGGAGGTGCCGCCGGTAACGGCGCTCTTCCCGGGTCTTGGGTGCGTGAATCGCGCGCATCGGTTACTTCGCTCCTGTCTTGCCGGCCTTGCGACGGACCCGTTCGCCCTGGTAACGGACGCCCTTGCCCTTGTACGGCTCGGGTTTCCGGATCGAACGAATGTCGGCCGCGACCTGACCCACCAGTTCCTTGCTGGCACCGGAAATCTTGACCACCGTGGCGTTCTCCACCACCACCTTGATCCCGACCGGCGCGTCGTACTTGACCTGATGCGAGAAGCCGAGATTCAGCGTCACGCCCTTGGCCGTGGCCTCGGCCTTGTAGCCGACGCCCTGGATCTCGAGGGTCTTCTCGAAGCCCTTGGCCACGCCTTCGACCATATTGGCCACCAGGGTCCGGGACAGCCCATGCAGCGCCCGGTTCTGCTGCTCGTCATTGGGCCGGGTGACCGTCACCACCCCGTTCTCGAGCGCCACTTTCATGGCCGGGTGGATGGTCCGCACCAATTCGCCCTTCGGTCCCTTGGCGGAGACCTCGTTGCCCTTGATCACCACGGTGACATCCTTCGGCACCGGGATCGGGCGTCGTCCGATTCGCGACACGGGGGCCTCCTACCAGACCACCGCGAGCAATTCCCCGCCCAAGTTCGCGGCTCGGGCCTGGCTGTCGCTCATCAACCCCTTGGGGGTCGAGACGATGGCCATGCCGAGCCCGTTCTTGATCCGGGGGATCTCACGGCTCTTGACGTAGCGGCGCAGGCCAGGCGAGGACATCCGTTTCATCTCGCGAATGACCGGGCGCTCATTGTGATATCGCAAGGTGATTCGGATGACGCCACGGGGGCCGTCCTCGAGGACCTTGAAGTCCGCGATGTAGTGATTGTCGTGGAGGATACGGGCCAGCTCGGCCTTGAGCCGAGACGCCGGTACATCCACCCGACGCTGTCCCGCCGACGCCGCATTGCGAATGCGGGCCAGCATGTCCGCCACAGGATCCGTCATGCTCATGCGTGATCCCTTCCCTTACCAGCTAGCCTTGCGCACGCCGGGGAGATGCCCCCGAAGCGCCAGTTCCCGGAAGCACAACCGACAGAGGCCGAACTTTCGCAGCACCGCCCGCGCCCGCCCACACCGCTGGCAGCGCCGGACCCTTCGAGCCGAAAATTTCGGCGCCCGCTTGGCGCGCTCGATCCAACACGTCTTTGCCATGGGTTCGTCTTTCTCTCTGGCCTAGGCCGCGACCGGCTTCGGGGTCTCGCCCCGGAACGGCCATCCGAATTCCCGAAGCAGCGCCAGCGCCAGATCGTCGCGCCCCGCCGTCGTCACGATCGTGATATCCATCCCGTGGATCTTCTCGACCTTGTCGTAGTCGATCTCAGGGAAAATCAACTGCTCCTTGATGCCGAAGGAGTAATTGCCCCGCCCGTCGAAG
Organism: uncultured Gemmatimonadota bacterium; assembly: GCA_902826755.1. GTDB lineage: Bacteria > Gemmatimonadota > Gemmatimonadetes > Gemmatimonadales > GWC2-71-9 > SHZU01. The sequence goes on along the minus strand of CADEGB010000069.1, from coordinate 10,990 downwards.
CTCCGGTTCGGCAGCCCACGGAAGTCACGGATCCGCGGCACCGCCAGCGAGATGAACCGATCCAGGAACTCGTACATCCGGGGGCCCCGGAGCGTCACCATCGCGCCGACGGGAACACCCTGCCGAAGCCCGAAGTTCGAGATCGCCTTCTTGGCCCGGGTCACCACGGGCCGCTGGCCCGAGATCACCACCATCTCGTCGACCACGGCGTCGAGCGCCTTCGGGTTCTTGCTTGCCTCGCCAAGACCCACGTTCAAGATGATCTTCTCGATCCGCGGGATCTCCATCACGTTGGCCAAGCCGAACTGCTGCTTGAGCCGCTCCCGGATCGTCTTGTGATAGTACTCCAGCAGTCGCGGCGTGCCGTCGACCACCTTCGGCGCCGGGTCCGTGGCACCCTGCGGCTTGCCGCCCTTGCCACCACCCGACTTGCCACCCTTGGCCGGCGCCCCGGCCGGCGGCGCCTTCTTCGGCGCCTTGGCGTCTTTCGTCTCAGCCATGATTACCGGTTCCTCGCGATCGCCTGGCCCGACTTCACCGCGATCCGCTCGATCGTGCCGTCCTTGTCCTTCTGCCGCCGAATCCGGGTCGGCTCACCGGTCTTCGGGTCGATCAACATCACGTTCGAGTGATGGATCGGCGCCGGCCGCTCCACGATCCCCGACTGCTGGTTGGGGCCGGTGGCCTTCAGATGACGCTTGACGATGTTGACGCCCTCGAGCGTCACCCGCCCGGTCTTCGGGTGGACCCGAATGACCCGAGCCCGCTTCCCGGAGTTCGCCCCCGAGATGACCTGCACCATGTCACCCTTGGTGATATGGAGCTTGCCCCGCTCGATCGGCTTCGGCCCGAGCTTCCGCCGAGCCTTCCGATGGACCAAAATCCGCATTTAGATGACCTCCGGCGCGAGCGAGACGATCTTCATGTACTTCTTCTCGCGCAGCTCGCGGGCGACCGGCCCGAAGATTCGGGTGGCCCGGGGTTCGCCCTGCTCGTTGATCAGCACCACGGCGTTCTCGTCGAACCGAATGTAGGAGCCGTCCTTCCGACGGGTCTCCTTCGCCACCCGGACGATCACCCCGCGGGCCACGTCGCCCTTTTTCACCTGACCCGTCGGGATCGCGTCCTTGATGGCCACGATCACCACGTCGCCAAGTCCGGCATACCGCCGCTTGGAGCCGCCCAGCACTCGGATCACGAGCGCCTTGCGGGCCCCGCTGTTGTCCGCCACGCGGAGAATCGTTTCTTGTTGGACCATACGGCTACTTCGCCCTCTCCACGATCTCGGTGACCCGCCACCGGACCGTCTTGGCCAGCGGGCGAGTCTCCATGACCCGCACCAGATCGCCGGCCTTGGCGTCCATCTCGTTGCGGGCCTTGATCGTCTTCTGACGGGTGATCTGTTTCCCGTACACCGGATGCGAAAACCGCCGCTCCAGCACCACGGTGACCGTCTTGGTCATCTTGTCGCTCTTCACCCGCCCGGTCCGGGACTTCCGCCGGTTCCGATCGGTCTCGTTCGCCACCGTCATCGCCCCATCTCCCGTTGACGCAGGACCGTCTTGATCCGCGCGATATCCCGCCGCCGCTGCCGGAACTGGATCGGATTCTCGATCGCCTCGGTCGCGGTCCGGAACCGGAGCCGGAACTGCTCCTCCGTGAGCTCCGCCAGCTTGGCCTTCAAGTCCTCGATCGACAGCTCGGCCAGGTCGGCCGCCTTGAGCGCCTTCATCTCGTTACCCCTCCCGCTTCACGAAACGGGTCTTGACCGGGAGCTTCGCCGCGGCCAGGTCGAACGCCTTCCGGGCCATATCCTCCGGCACGCCCTCGACCTCGAACAGGATCCGGGCCGGCTTCACCACCGCCACCCAGCCCTCGGGATTGCCCTTGCCGGAACCCATCCGCGTCTCGGCCGGCTTCTTCGTGATCGGCTTGTCCGGAAACACCCGGATCCACATCTTGCCGCCCCGCTTCATCGCCCGGCTGATCGCCACGCGCGAGGCCTCGATCTGACGGTTCGAGACCCAACCCGGCTCGGTGGCCGCCAGGGCATATTCCCCGAAGGCGATGGTGGAACCCCGCAACGCGGTCCCCCGCATCCGCCCCTTGAACTGCTTCCGGAACTTGATCCGCTTCGGCGCGAGCATCGCGTTAGGCTCCCGTGCTGTACGTCTTGCCGGTGGCGTCCTCGACCACCTCGCCCCGGAAGATCCACACCTTGATCCCGATGGCGCCGTAGGTCGTCTTCGCGGTGCTGGTGGCGTAGTCGATGTCCGCCCGCAGCGTGTGCAACGGCACCCGGCCCTCGTGGTACTTCTCGGTCCGGGCAATTTCCGCCCCGCCGAGCCGACCCGACAACCGGACCCGGATCCCCTGCGCGCCCATCCGCATGGCCGCCTGGACCGCCCGCTTCATCGCCCGACGGAACGAGATCCGCTGGAGGATCTGGTGCCCGATGTTGTCGGCCACCAACTGCGCCGAGGTCTCGGGCCGCTTGATCTCCTCCACGTTGATCGCCGCTTCCTTGCCGGTCAGCTGCGCCAACTCGTCCCGGAGCTTGTCGACCTCGGTCCCCTTCTTCCCGATCACCACGCCCGGACGCCCGGTGTGGACCGTGACGGTAACCTTGCCCGGCCGCCGCTCGATGTGGATGTCCGCGATCGCCGCGTGGCCCAACCGCGTCATCAGGTACTTCCGGATCAGCTCGTCTTCCTTGAGCAGCGCCGGCATGTCCTTGTTGGCATACCACCGCGAGGCCCACGGCTTGACGATCCCGAGCCGAAACCCGATCGGATGCGTTTTCTGACCCATCGACTACTCCTTGCTCCGCACGTGGATCTCCACGTGGCTGGTGCGCTTCTTGATCGGCGTGGCCCGGCCCTGCGCCGCGGCGTGAATCCGCTTCAGCGGCGTCCCGCCGTTCACCGTGGCCTTCGCGACCACCAGCGAATCAGCGTCGAACCGCTCGTTCTCCGCCATCGCCTTCTGCTCGGCGTTCGAGACCGCGCTCTTCAAGGTCTTGGCGATCTGCTTGGCCGCCAGACGCTTGTTGAACTTGAGGATCCCGATCGCCTCATTGACGTCCTTGCCCCGGATCAGATCGATCACCAACCGCATCTTCCGCGGGCTCTGGCGGACGTGCCGCTGGATTGCGTGTCCTTGCGCCATGATTACTCCGGCTTCGCCTTCTTGTCGGCCACCAGCTTGCCGCTGTGTCCCTTGAACACCCGGGTCGGCGAGAATTCACCGAGCTTGTGGCCCACCATGTTCTCGGTCACGTACACCGGCACGAACTTGTTGCCGTTGTGGACCGCAAACGTGTGGCCCACGAACTCCGGCAGAATCGTGCTCGCCCGGCTCCAGGTCTTCATCACCTGCTTCGAGCTCTTCGAGTTCAGGACCTGCACCTTCTTGAGCAGCGATTCCTGAACGTACGGACCCTTCTTGACGCTCCGTCCCATTAGCTATTCCCCCCGCCGGTCGCCTTGCCGCGCTTGCGCCCGCGGACGATCAGTTGCGTCGAATGCTTCTTGGTCCGGCGGGTCTTGACGCCCTCCGGCTTGCCCCACGGCGACACCGGCGGCCGGCCACCCGAGCTCTTGCCCTCGCCGCCACCGAGCGGATGGTCGACCGGGTTCTTGGCCACGCCGCGGACCTTGCCACGCCGTCCCAACCACCGCGTCTTCCCCGCCTTGCCCAGCGAGATCAACTCGTGCTCCGCGTTGCCCACTTCGCCGATCGTGGCCAGACACCGGGCGTTGATCATCCGCATTTCGCCCGACTTGAGCCGGAGGGTGACGTACTGCCCCTCCCGCGCCACCACCTGAGCGTACTGACCAGCGCTCCGGGCGATCGAACCGCCCTTGCCGATCTTGAGTTCGATGTTGTGCACGTTGGTACCGAGCGGAATCTCACCCAGCGGCAACGCGTTGCCGAGCCGCGCGTCGGTGCCCGGGCCGCTCAGGACGGTATCGCCCTGCTTCAGACCCGTCGGGTGGAGCATGTACCGCTTCTCGCCATCGGCGTAGACGATCAACGCGATCCGGGCCGTCCGGTTCGGATCGTACTCGATGTGCGCCACCTTGCCCGGAATCCCGAACTTGTTCCGCTTGAAGTCGATCCGCCGGTAGTGCTGGCGGTGACCGCCGCCAATGGCCCGCATCGTGACGTGGCCCTTGTTGTTCCGGCCACCGGTCTTCCGGAGCGGCTCCAGGAGCGACTTCTCCGGGGTCGAGCGGGTGATCTCCTCGAAGCTGGCCACCGACCGGAATCGGGTGCCCGCCGTGATCGGTCGAAACTGTCGAATCGCCATCTCAGCCCTCGAACACGGCAATGGAATCGCCGTCCTTCAGGGTCACGATCGCCTTCTTCCACGCTTCCGTCTTGCCCCGCGTCCGACCCCGGACGACGCCTTCGCGCCGCATCCGCATGGTCCGAACGCTGGTGACGGTCACGCCGAAGAGCTTCTCCAACGCGTGCTTGATGTCGTACTTGGTGGCCTCGAGCGCGACCTGGAAGGCGTACTCCTTCCGGTTCTGGTAGGCGGCCGAACTCTTCTCGGTCACCAACGGCTTCACCACCACCGCATGAAGGGCAGGCATTACTCAGTCCCCTTCTTTTTCGGCGCGGCCTTCTTGGCGGCCGGCTTTTTGTCGGCCTTGGGCGCCGCCGCCTTCTTGGCGGCCGGCTTCGGGCTCGTCTTTTCGGCGGCCGGCTTCTTGGCCACTCGCTTTTTCGGCGCCGCCGGCGCCGCGTCGACCGCAGCGACGGGGGTCACCGCCTCACCCGTCAGGGCGCCGCGCTCAACCACCACCACGCTCGACCAGAGCACGTGGTAGGTGGCGGCGTCGGCGTACGGCAGCACCTGCACGTCGGGAAGGTTCCGCCCGCTCAGGTACACGTTCCGCTTGATCCCATGGGTCAGGATCAACACCTTCTGATCCGCCAACCCCATCGCCTCGAGCAGACCGCTCAGCTTGGCGGTCTTCGGAGCGGCGAAATCGAGCCCGTCCACCACCGAGAGCGCGCCCTCCCGAGCCCGGGCATTGAACGCCGAGCGCCGGGCCAGCTGCTTCTGCTTCTTCGGGATGTCCTGAGTGTAGTCCCGGGGATGCGGACCGAAGACGACACCACCGCCCGGCCAGTGCGGCGCGCGGGTCGAACCCTGCCGGGCTCGGCCGGTGCCCTTCTGGCGCCACGGCTTCTGGTTGCCACCGGTGACCCACCGACGGGTCTTGGTGGAGTGAGTGCCCTGCCGCTGATTGGACAGGAACACCTTGACCGCCTGGTGCATGACGGGTTCGTTGACCGTCCCGTCGAAGAACTCGGCCGGAAGGGCGACGTTGCCGCTCTTCTTCCCGTTGGCCGCGTAGAGCGGGGCCTCAAGCATGGCGACTCCTCCCTCCCTGCTTCGCGACGGTGACGATCCCGTTCTTGGCTCCGGGAATCGCGCCCCGCACGAACAGCAGGTTCCGCTCGGCGTCGACCCGCACGACCTGAAGGCCGAGTTCGGTGTGACGGCGAGCGCCCATGTGTCCGGGCATTCGCTTGCCCTTGGTGACTCGCGAGGGGTCGGTACCCGGGCTGATCGAGCCCGGCTTCCGGTGCCGGGTGTTGCCGTGCGACGCCGGGCCACCGCCCGCGCCGTACCGGTGCACCAGACCCTGGAAGCCACGGCCCTTCGACTGCCCGGTGATCTTCACCGTCTCGCCGGCCGCGAAGATGTCGACGGTGACGGTGTCGCCCGGCTTCGGCGCGTCGCCGTTGACCGGGAAAACCCGCACCACGCTGGGCGCCACCGTCAGGCCCGCGGCCTTGGCGTGCCCCAATTCCGCCTTGGGAGTCCGCTGCGCCCGCTTCTCGCCGAAGCCGAGCTGCACGCCGCCCTCCCGCACCTGGAGAACCCGGCAAGGTCCCGCCTCGATGACGGTCACCGGAACCGATGACCCGTCATCGACGAAGACCCGCGTCATTCCCACTTTTCGTCCGATCAATCCAGCCGTCATCGCTACTCAACCTTGATTTCGACGTCGACGCCCGCCGGCAAATCGAGCTTGGTCAACGCATCCATCGTCTGGGGACGCGAATCGTTGATGTCCAGCAGCCGCTTGTGAGTCCGGAGCTCGAACTGTTCCCGGCTCTTCTTGTCGATGTGCGGGCTGCGGAGCACCGTCCATCGTTCGATCTTGCTCGGCAGCGGGATCGGACCCGACACCTGCGCGCCGGTCTTTTCGACCGACCGCACGATGTCGGCGGCCGCCTGATCGAGCACCGCGTGATCGAACGCCTTGAGACGAATGCGGATTTTGCTAGCCATGTGTGCTCCCGACTACTTCAGGATCTTGGTGACCACGCCGGCGCCGACCGTCCGGCCGCCTTCGCGGATCGCGAACCGCAACCCCTCGTCCATCGCGATCGGCGTGATCAGTTCGATCTTCATCTGCACGTTGTCCCCCGGCATCACCATCTCCACTCCCGCCGGCAACTCCACGTTCCCCGTCACGTCCGTCGTCCGGAAGTAGAACTGCGGCCGGTACCCCTTGAAGAACGGCGTATGCCGCCCCCCCTCGTCCTTCGTCAACACGTACACCTCGGACTCGAAGTGCGTGTGCGGCGTGATGCTCCCCGGCTTGGCCAGCACCATCCCCCGCTCGATTTCCGACTTTTCCACCCCGCGCAACAACAACCCCGCGTTGTCGCCCGCCACGCCCTCATCCAGCAGCTTCCGGAACATCTCCACCCCGGTCACCACCGACTTCTTCTCGCTCCCAAACCCGATCAGCGCGATTTCCTCGCCCACCTTGATCTTGCCCCGCTCGATCCGCCCCGTCGCCACCGTCCCCCGGCCCGTGATCGAGAACACGTCCTCCACCGGCATCAGGAACGGCTTGTCGATTTCCCGCACCGGCTCCGGAATGAACGTATCCAGCGCGTCGTACAGCTCCTGCAGCTTCGCCACCCACTTCGGGTCGCCCTCGATCGCCTTGATCGCCGAGCCCCGGATCACCGGCGTGTCGTCGCCCGGATAGTTGTACTTCGTCAACAGCTCCCGCACCTCGAGCTCCACCAGATCGAGCAACTCCTCGTCCTCGACCAGGTCGCACTTGTTCAGGAACACCACGATCGACGGCACGTTCACCTGCCGCGCCAGCAGGATGTGCTCCCGCGTCTGCGGCATCGGCCCGTCCACCGCCGACACCACCAGGATCGCGCCGTCCATCTGCGCCGCCCCGGTGATCATGTTCTTCACGTAGTCCGCGTGCCCCGGGCAGTCGACGTGCGCATAGTGCCGCGCCGCCGTCGAATACTCCACGTGGCTCGTCGCGATCGTCAGGATCTTCGTCGCGTCCCGCCGCCCCTGCGACTCCGACGCCTTCGCCACCTGATCGTACGGGACGTAGGTGCCCAACCCCTTCTCCGCCGACACCTTCGTCAGCGCCGCCGTCGTCGTCGTCTTCCCGTGGTCCACGTGCCCGATCGTGCCCACGTTCACATGCGGCTTGTTCCGCTCGAATTTGGCCTTGCCCATGGTCCGTCTCCTTGCCCCAGCCCGTTATTTCTTCGTCTTGGCGACGATCTGCTCTTCGACAGCCTTCGGCACCTGCTCGTAGTGATCGAACTGCATCGAGTACACGGCCCGTCCCTGGCTCATGCTGCGCAGGTTGGTCGAGTACCCGAACATCTCCGAGAGCGGCACTTCCGACGCGACCACCTGGTTCTCGCCCCGCTGCGTCATCCCGCCCACCTTGCCCCGGCGGCTCGAGAGATCGCCGATGACGTCGCCGAGATATTCGGACGGCGTCACGACCTCGACCTCCATGATCGGCTCGAGGATGATCGGGCGGGCCTGGCGGCACGCCTCCTTGAACGCCATCGAACCGGCGATCTTGAACGCCATTTCCGACGAGTCGACGTCGTGGTAGCTGCCGTAGACCAGCGACACCCGGACGTCGACCACCGGATACCCGGCCAGGACGCCCGTGTCGAGCGCTTCCTTGATGCCCGCCTCGACCGGCTTGATGAACTCGCGGGGGATGACGCCACCCACGATCTTGTCCTCGAAGTGGAACCCGCTGCCCGGCTCGGCCGGCTCGAGGTCGATGACCACGTGCCCGTACTGGCCCTTGCCGCCCGACTGACGGATGAACTTGCCCTCGATCTGGGTGACCTTCTTGAGGATCGTCTCGCGGAAGGCCACCTGCGGCCGGCCGACGTTGGCCTCGACCTTGAACTCCCGCTTCATCCGATCGACGATGATCTCGAGGTGCAGCTCGCCCATACCGGCGATGATCGTCTGCCCGGTTTCCGCGTCGGAGCGGACTTTGAACGTCGGATCTTCCTCGGCCAGCTTCTGGAGCGCGATGCTCATCTTGTCCTGGTCGGCCTTGGTCTTCGGCTCGACCGCCACGTCGATGACGGGGTTCGGGAACTTCATCGCCTCGAGGATGACCGGCTTGTCTTCGTCCGCCAGGGTATCGCCGGTCCGGGTGTCCTTGAGGCCGATCGCCGCGGCGATGTCGCCCGCGAGGACCTCCTCGATCTCTTCCCGCTTGTTGGCGTGCATCTGGAGGAGCCGCCCGATCCGCTCCCGCTTGTCCTTGGTGCTGTTGTAGATGTAGCTGCCCGACTTGATCGAGCCCGAGTAGACCCGGAAGTACGTCAACCGGCCCACGAACGGGTCGGTCATGATCTTGAACGCCAGCGCCGCGAACGACTCCGTGTCGGTGGCCACCCGCTCCACCTGGGTGTCGTCATGGAGCGGCAGATGACCCTTGATCGGCGGAATGTCAGCCGGCGAGGGGAGGTAATCGATGACGGAATCGAGCAGCGCCTGCACACCTTTGTTCTTGAAGGATGCCCCGCAGAGCACCGGCACCATCCACCCGTTGATCGTGGCCCGCCGGATGGCGCCCATGATCTCGTCGATGGTTGGCTCCTCGCCGCCCAGGTACTTCTCCATCAGCGCGTCTTCGTGCTCGATGGCGGCTTCGATCAGGTCGTGCCGGAACTTCGCGGCCTTTTCCTTGAGCGCGTCCGGAATCGGCATTTCGGTGAACGTCTTGCCGAGGGTCTCCTCGTCGAAGACGATCTCGACGTTCCGGAGCAGATCGATGTGCCCGGTGAAGGTCTCGCCGGAACCGACCGGGAGCTGGAGCGGATAGGCCTTCCGGGTCAGCCGCCCTCGGATCATGTCGAGGCAGCGATAGAAGTCGGCGCCGACCCGATCCATCTTGTTGGCGAAGATGAGCCGAGGCACCCCGTACCGGTCGGCCTGACGCCAAACCGTCTCGGTCTGGGGCTCGACGCCAGCCACCGAGTCGAGCAGCGTCACCGCGCCGTCGAGCACCCGAAGCGACCGCTCCACCTCGGCGGTGAAGTCCACGTGTCCGGGAGTATCGATGATGTTGATCCGGTGCTCGGTCCCGTTCCGGACCCAGAAACAGGTGGTGGCGGCCGAGGTGATCGTGATGCCGCGCTCCTGTTCCTGCTCCATCCAGTCCATGGTGGCCGCGCCATCGTGGACTTCGCCGATCTTGTGCGACTTGCCGGTGTAATAGAGAATCCGCTCGGTAACGGTGGTCTTGCCGGCGTCGATGTGCGCCATGATCCCGAAATTTCGGTAATCAGTAAGTTGATGGCTGCGAGGCATGGGGAGCCCTCTGAATTCGTATTGCGGCGGACCGCTGGATTACCAGCGATAGTGCGAGAAGGCGCGGTTGGCTTCGGCCATCCGGTGCGTGTCTTCGCGCTTCTTCACCGCTGACCCGCGGCCGTGCGATGCATCGAGCATCTCGGCTGCGAGACGCTCTTCCATCGTGTTTTCCGAACGGGCGCGCGCGTACTCGATCAGCCAACGGATGGCGAGAGCCTGACGGCGCTCCGGGCGAACCTCGACCGGAACCTGATAGGTGGCGCCGCCGACGCGGCGCGAACGCACTTCGACCGACGGCGCGACATTGCCGAGGGCTTCGTGGAAGATCTCGGTCGCCGGGCGCTTGGACTTCGTGGCGACGGTTTCGAGCGCGCCGTAGACGATCTTTTCGGCCACGGACTTTTTGCCCTCGTACATCACCTGGTTCATGAAGCGGGTGATGACCTGATCGCCATACTGGGCGTCGGGAAGGACTTGGCGTTTCTCTGCGCGGTGACGACGGGACATGCTTGTTACCTGTTATTTCGGACGTTTCACGCCGTAGAGCGAGCGACGCTGCTTACGGTCTTTGACGCCTTGCGTGTCGAGCACGCCGCGGAGGATGTGGTAGCGGACGCCGGGCAAGTCTTTGACGCGGCCGCCGCGGATCAGCACGACCGAGTGTTCCTGAAGGTTGTGGCCTTCGCCGGGGATGTAGCAGACCGCCTCGTACTGGGTGGTCAGGCGCACCTTGGCGACTTTCCGGAGAGCCGAGTTCGGCTTCTTCGGCGTGGTCGTGTAGACGCGCGTGCAGACGCCGCGGCGCTGCGGGCACGACTTCAGAGCCGGAACCTTGTTCCGCTTCGGTTTGTCGTGCCGCGGTTTGCGGATCAACTGCTGGATCGTAGGCATCTACCCTCGCTCGTCACACCAGTTCGCCGGGCTTTTTTCAGCCAAATCGGCGTGTCTTGCTGCAAAAACATTGGCCGCGACAAGCCACAAGGCTGCCCCGGCCGAACTCTATAGGAGGCTTTCGCTCTCTTAAAACACGTCGCCTTAACCGCGTTTGGACCTGAATCCACGGCCGGTCAGTCGATGTGAGGCGGGGCTATACTGGCCTGCCCTGCCGGGGTCAAGTGCGGCCAGATGCGGAATCTGCCGGCCGGTTGCGCGGGACCTGCCGCAGCTCCTGGGCGCCGACCTCCGGCGCGATGGATGTGAGCGCGGTGCCGAGCATCAGCGCGGCAGCGATGGTGAAACGTTTCATGGGCTCCCCTCCCGTGATTCGTCGATCCGACGTGGGGCGCATCCTCCGCCAGCTTCGCGCACGGCGCCAGGGTGTCGCGCGCGCGAGCGACG
>CADEGB010000068.1 GCA_902826755.1 uncultured Gemmatimonadota bacterium | reverse complement strand
CGCCGTCCTCTCGGCGATCCTCTGTATTACCCAGAAGAACCCGGTTCCCGCGGCGCTCTGGCTGGTGTCGACCATGTTCGCGCTGGCCGGGGTCTACGTGCTCCTCCACGCCCAGTTCATCGCGGCGATGCAGGTGCTGGTCTACGCCGGCGCGGTGATGGTGCTTTTCCTCTTCGTCATCATGCTGCTCAACCTCGGGCGCGACGGCGGCAGCGACATCAAGAAGGGGCCGGTGGCGGCCGTCGCCACCTTCCTCGGGGCGGCGCTGGTCGCGGCCCTGGTGGCGGTGCGGGGAACCTCGGTGGCGGGTCTGGCGGATCGGCTCAATCCGGGCACGGTCGCCTCCAGCCCGCTCAATGTCGTGGCGGGCGGTGAGGTCCAGTCGGCGGCGTCGTTCACCAACGCCATTGGTGCCGTGGCCGCCCCGATGTTCCAGACCTATCTCGTCCCCTTCGAGCTCACGTCGGTGCTGCTGCTGGCCGCCGCGGTTGGCGCGGTCGTCCTCGCGAAACGGAAGCTCTAACGATGCTCCTCGGACCTTCGCTCGTCCTCTCGGCGATCCTCTTCGCCATCGGGGTCATCGGCGTGATGATCCGGCGCAATGCGATCGTGCTCTTCATGTGCGTGGAGCTGATGCTCAACGCCGTGAACCTGTCGTTCGTCGCCCTCTCGACCGCTCATGGGTTCGGCGGCCAGGTGATGGTCTTCTTCGTGATGACGGTGGCCGCCGCCGAAGCGGCGGTCGGGCTCGCCATCATCCTGGCCATCTTCCGGCACACCCGCTCGGTCGACCTCAAGAACATCAACCTGCTGCAGGGCTGATGAACCCCTCCTGGATTTGGCTCACCATCGCCTTGCCGTTCGCCGGATTCCTGGCCAACGGCATCCTGGCCCTGGTCAAGCCGGACGCGAAACGGGTGGTGTCCCTGGTCGGCCCGGGCGTCCTCCTGGCCGCCTTCGGGGTTGCCGCGGCGATCTTTGCCGGCCTCTGGTCCGCGCCGCCCGACGAGGCGGTTGTGGTGCCGCTCTGGGCCTGGATCGGAGCGGGTGCGCTCGAGATCAACCTGGCCCTGCAGGTCGATCAGCTCTCGCTCGTCATGCTGATGGTGGTGACCGGGGTCGGGAGCCTGATCCACATCTTCAGCGTCGGGTACATGCACGCGGACCCCGGGTTCGCCCGGTTCTTCGCGTACCTGAACCTGTTCGTCGTCTTCATGTTGATCCTGGTGCTCGGCTCGAGTCTCCCGGTCCTGTTCGTGGGCTGGGAAGGCGTCGGCCTCTGCTCCTACCTGCTGATCGGGTTCTGGTACCAGGACAAGGCCAACGCCGACGCCGGCAAGAAGGCGTTTATCGTCAACCGGATCGGCGATGTCGGCGTCATGATCGCGATGTTCCTGATCTTCTGGTCGATTGGAAGTCTCGAATTCACCGAGATCGCCAAGCGGGCCCCGGAGGCTCTCGCCATCGGCGGCACCCTGGTCACCGCGATCACCCTGTTTCTCTTCCTGGGCTGCGCGGGCAAGTCGGCCCAGATTCCGCTCTATGTCTGGCTTCCGGACGCGATGGCCGGCCCGACGCCGGTGTCAGCCCTGATCCACGCGGCCACCATGGTCACCGCCGGTGTCTATCTGGTGGCTCGGACCAGCGTCCTGTTCGCGATGGCGCCATTGTCGAGCGCGGTGGTGGCCGGCGTCGGCGCCCTGACCGCGCTGTTCGCGGCGTCGATCGGCCTTCGGCAGTACGACATCAAGAAGGTGCTGGCCTACTCGACCGTCTCGCAGCTCGGCTACATGTTCCTTGGTGTCGGATCGGCGGCCTTCACGGCGGGGGTGTTCCACCTCGTCACCCACGCCTTCTTCAAGGCCCTCCTGTTCCTTGGATCCGGCAGCGTCATCCACGCCATGCATCACGCGTACCACGCCAGCCACAGCCACGACGATCCGCAGGACATGCGCAACATGGGCGGGCTGCGGAAGTACATGCCGGTCACGTTCTGGCTGATGTTGCTCGCCACCCTGGCCATTGCCGGCGTGCCGCCATTCTCCGGGTTCTTCTCGAAGGACGAAATCCTGGCGTCCGCCTTCGGTCGGGGGGCGGAGCACCCCATCTACTACCTGTTCTGGGCCATGGGTGCGCTGGCGGCGCTGATGACGGCGTTCTACATGATGCGACTCATCGCGATGACGTTCCTCGGCGAGAACCGCACCGGCGCCAAGGAACGGGAGCATCTCCACGAAGCGCCCGCCGTGATGACCGGGCCGTTGCTGGTGCTCGGGGTCCTCACGGTGGCCGGCGGGATCATCAATTTCCCCGCGTTCTGGCCCACCGGGCCGCACCATGGGCTCGAGTCGTGGCTGGAGCCGGTCCTCGCCCCCGCGGCCAAGCTGATGCCGGTCCACCTGCCGCACGGGTCGACCGAGTACGCGCTGATCGCCGCGGCCGTGGCGATCGCGATCCTTGGCCTGGTGGCGGGGTACCGGGCCACCATGCGGCGGACCATTCCCGTCGCCAAGCAGGCGCCGGAGGAAGTCGGCTTTGCCAAGGTCCTCTTCCACAAGTACTACATCGACGAGATCTACCGGTCGCTCATCGTTCGGCCGCTGGTCGGGGTGTCCCGCCTCGTGCTCTGGAAGTTCGTCGATCAAGGTGTCATCGACGGCCTCGGCGTCAACGGGTCCGGGGGCCTTGCCCGCGGATTGGGATGGCTCGGTGGCCGGCTGCAGTCGGGCCAGCTTGGCCTCTACGTGATCGTCTTCGTGGTCGGCGCGGTGTGGCTCCTCCACGCGGTGGGGCGGTAACCCATGGAAAACTTCCTCGTCTCCATCAACTACACCGGGTGGATCCTCCACGTCCTGCTGGCCCTCCCGCTGGCCGGAGCGGTGGCGGTGGCGCTGACCTCGGCGGCAGTCGCCAAACGGCTGGCGCTCGGGATCACCATCATCGAGTTCCTTCTCTCCGCACCCCTCTGGTTCATGGTCAACACCGCCACCGGCACCATGGAACTGGTGGCGACCGTGCCGTGGATCCCGCAATGGGGCATCAACTACGCGGTCGGGATCGACGGGATCTCGCTGATGATGGTCCTGTTGACCACCATGCTGATGCCGCTGTGCGTCCTCGGCAGCTTCAGCTACATCACCCATCGGGAGCCGGGCTACTACGCGCTCCTCCTCGTGCTCACCACGGGCATGATCGGCGTGTTCGTCGCGCTCGACATGTTCCTCTTCTACGTGTTCTGGGAAGTGATGCTGGTTCCGATGTACTTCCTAATCGGGATCTGGGGTGGGAAGAACCGGCTCTACGCCGCGCTCAAGTTCTTCGTCTATACCATGGCGGGCTCGCTCCTGATGCTGGTGGCGATCATCGTGATGGTGCGGGTGGCCGCGGTCATGGGCGGGGGCAAGGTCTCGTTCTCGTACTTCCACCTGCTGTCGTACGCCCAGACGCCAATCATGGGTCGGCTGGCCCCCTGGCTGTTCCTGGCGTTTTTCCTGGCGTTCGCCATCAAGGTGCCGATCTTCCCGTTCCACACCTGGCTCCCCGACGCCCACGTCGAGGCGCCGACGGCCGGCAGTGTCATCCTGGCCAGCGTGCTCCTCAAGATGGGCACCTACGGCTTCCTCCGGTTCGCGGTGCCGTTCTTTCCGAACGTGGCCTTCAGCAGTGGCGTCACGACGGTCGTGGTGTCCCTCGCGGTCATCGGGATCATCTACGGCGCTCTGGTGGCCATGGTCCAACCCGACATCAAGAAACTGGTAGCTTATTCGTCGGTCAGCCACCTCGGGTTCGCCATGCTCGGGATCTGGGCGGCCTCGATCCAGGGCGTCCAAGGGGCGCTGATGGTCATGATCGGGCACGGCTTCTCCACCGGCGCCCTCTTCTTTCTGATCGGGATGATCTACGAGCGCCGGCACACCCGGGAGATCGACGCGTACGGCGGGATCGCCAAAGTGGTGCCGATCTTCAGTCTGATCCTGACCTTCGTGGCGTTGGCATCGATCGGGCTGCCTGGCCTCAACGGGTTCGTGGGTGAGTTCCTGGTGTTGATCGGGAGTTTCCAGCAGTTCCCGATCGCCACCGGAATCGCCACCACGGGAGTCATCTTCGCGGCGGCCTATCTTCTCTGGGCACTCCAGCGGATGATCTTCAACAAGCTCGATAAGCCCGACAACGAGACCATTCCCGACCTCACCCGCCGGGAGTTGATCGTGCTGGTGCCGCTCCTCATCGGGATCGTCTGGATGGGCCTCTATCCGAAGCCCGTTCTCGATCGGATGGAGCCGGCCGCCCGCCGCTACATCCTCACGGCCAAGGGAATGCCGATTCCGGGCGAAGCGGTCACGCCGACCCGGGGAGCCGCCCAATGAACGGACTCGATCTCGCGACTCCCGCCGGCGTGATGCTGGCCCTGCTGCCAGAGCTGGTGGTGATCGGCGCGTCGCTGGTGGTCCTGCTGCTCGCCGCGTTCCGCCATCAGACGGCGGCCGACTCCCGGTTGGCCGGCTGGGTGTCCCTGGCGGGCCTCGTCGCCGCGGTGGCCGCCCTGGCGGCGCTCTGGCAGTCCGGTGTCGGCCCGGTCGGGACGCCGAGCATGATCGCCCTCGACGGCTACCGGTTCGCCGCGCTCGGCGTCATCCTCGTCGCCAGCATCGGGGCGGTGCTGCTCTCCCTCGACTACCTCGAGCGGGAAAACCTCATCGCACCCGAGTACTACGCGCTCCTCCTCATGGCCACCTCCGGCATGATGTTCCTGGCGGGCTCCGAGGATCTGATCGTGCTCTTCCTCGGGCTCGAGGTCATGTCGGTGCCGGTCTACGTGCTCGCCGGGTTCAACCGACGGAGCGTCTTTTCCGCCGAGGCCGCGCTCAAGTACTTCCTCGTGGGGGCCATCGCGTCGGCGTTCCTGCTCTACGGCATTGCCCTCTCGTACGGTGCCACCGGAACCACCGGGCTGACCGCGATTGGCGAGCGGGTCGCGGCCCAGGGGGTCACCCCGATGTTGGGCCTCGGCATCGGCCTCATCCTGATCGGCCTCGGCTTCAAGGTGGCCTCCGTGCCGTTCCACATGTGGGCGCCCGACGTCTACGATGGTGCCCCCACGCCGGTCACCGCCTACATGGCCACCGGGGTCAAGGCGGCCGGGTTCCTGGCTCTGGTGCGGGTGCTGATGGTCGGCTTCCCCGCGGCCGTCGACACCTGGCAACCGGTGGTCGGGGTCCTGGCGGCCGCCTCGATGATCGTCGGGAACCTGGTGGCCCTGGCCCAGCGTTCCCTCAAGCGGATGTTGGCGTACAGTTCGGTGGCCCACGCCGGGTACCTGCTCGCCGCCGTCTGGGCCGGGAGCCGGGCGGGCGCGAGTGCCACCTTGCTCTACTTGGCCGCCTACGTGCTCACCACCCTCGCGACCTTCGGGATCCTGGCCGTGCTCGGCCGGGGCGGCGAGCGGGACGTGACGCTCGACACCGTGGCCGGGCTGGCCCGCCGCCGGCCGGTGATCGGCTTTGCCCTGGCCGTGTGCATGTTCTCCTTGCTTGGGTTTCCGGGTACGTTCGGGTTCATCGGCAAGTGGGCCATCATTTCGGCGGTGGCCGCCGAGCATCATCAGTTCCTGGCGGTGGTGCTGGTGATCACGAGTCTGGTGTCCGCGGGCTACTATTTGCCGGTCGTCCGGGCCATGTACATGAAGGACCCGCTCACGGCCGAGCAGCACGATGGGGTGGTACTGCCCGGACCGGCGCGCGTGGCGGTCGGCCTCGGGGTGGTGTTGCTGCTCGTCTTCGGCATCCTCCCGCGGCTCGTCATCGGCGGGTCGGATCGGAGCGCCGCGTCGTTTGCCGGAAGCGTGCTGGATCGAGCGGTCGACGCCCGACGCTAGCGCCGCTCGACGCCGGGCGTTCCGCCGGCGCCCAGGGGGGCGACCTAGGCCCAGTGACGCGTCCGTGTCACTGGGCCGAATCATCTGGTGAAGGGAGGGATCGGGCATGAACGTTCCGAAGAACATTTTCCGCCAGTACGACGTCCGCGGGGTGGTCGATCGGGAACTCACCCCCGAGTTGGCACGGGCGCTCGGTCGCGCCTTCGCGACGGCGGGGTGGCGGCGGCTCGGCAGGGCGCCGACGCTCGTCGTCGGCCGTGACAACCGACCCTCCGGCGACCGGCTGGCCCAGGGTGTCCGCCAGGGCATCGTCGCTGCCGGCGGCACCGCCATCGACGTCGGGATGCTCCCGACCCCCGCGCTCTACTATGCGGTCCACCACCTGGCCTCCGATGGCGGCGTCCAGGTTACCGGGTCCCACAATCCGCCCGAGTTCAACGGATTCAAGATGGTCCTGGCCGGCGAGTCGGTGCACGGCGAGGCGATTCTCGATCTCTATGACATCATCGTCACCGAGACATGGCACACCGGAACCGGTGCCGAGCGGGTCGACGGCTCGGTGCTCGACGGCTACGCCCAGGCCATTCTCAGCCGCCATCGACTCGCCCGGCCGGTGTCGGTGGTCGTCGATTGCGGCAATGGCGTGGCCAGCCTGGTGGCCGAGCGCGTGCTCCAGGCCCTTGGGTGCGAGGTGACGCCCCTCTTCTGCGAGTCGGACGGCACCTTCCCGAACCACCATCCCGATCCGACCGTGCCCGAAAACCTCGAGGATCTGGTCCGCGAGGTGCGCCGGACCGGAGCGGAGCTCGGGATTGCCTTCGATGGCGACGGTGATCGGATCGGAGCCGTGGACGAGCATGGCACGATCATCTACGGCGATCAACTCCTCGTCATTCTCGGCCGCGACGCCGTCCGCCGGTTCGGGGTGGGGGTTCCCGTCATCTTCGACGTCAAGTGTTCCGAGGTTCTCCCCAAAGCACTCGCGGCCGCGGGCGCCCGCCCGGAGATGTGGAAGACCGGTCATTCCCTGATCAAGGCCCGGATGAAGGAACTCGCGGCCCCGCTGGCGGGCGAGATGAGCGGCCACATCTTCTTCGGTGGCGACTACTACGGATACGACGACGCCCTGTTTGCCGCCGCCCGCCTCCTCGAGATCGTCGCCGCGGGCGCTCCGGGACTGCACCGGCTCCTGGCCGACATTCCCACCACCTTTGCCACGCCCGAGATTCGGGTCGAGTGCGCCGACGAGATCAAGTTCGGCATCGTCGAGAAGGCGGCCGCGTATTTCGGGAGCCGCTATCAAGTCAACACCATCGACGGGGTCCGGATCGCCTATCCCGATGGCTGGGCGCTGCTCCGCTCGTCCAACACCCAGCCGGTGCTCGTCATGCGGTTCGAAGCCACCAGTGAGGCGTCGCTGAGCCGCTACCGGAACGAAATGACGACCTGGTTGGCGGGGCAGGGCGTCGAGGCCTGACGTGGAGCCGGGCCGCCGTCGCCTGATCTGGGGCATCACGATCGCGGTCGCGGGCCTGGTCCTGGGCCGGTGGACGGCAACCTTCGCCACCGCCAGGCTCTGGGAGGCCCGGGTGTCCGAAGCCGCGGCGCTCGTGGGGACGCGCTTTGCCCTCCTCTCGGCGGGGCTCGAGTTGATCGGGCTCCTCACGGCCATCGCCTGGTTCGTTGGCCACCTCACCTGGATCACTCGATCGGTCATTCTTCAGTACGGTGACCTGGCCAGGCCGCTGGGTCGCTTTTCGGAACGGTCGGTGTATTTCGCCGCCGCCGGCGTTGGGCTGCTGCTCGGCGTGGCGGTCGGCGGTGGAACCGGCGACTGGCTCCCGGTGGTGCTGCTCGACACCGCGGACGTCCGGTTCGGCGTTCGAGACCCCCTCCTTCAGGCGGACCTCGGTGTCTTCGCGGCGGGTTTGCCGTTCTGGGAGTTGCTCTTTGGTCGGTTGGCCGCCCTGATCGTGCCTGCGCTCGTGGGGGTGGTCGTCGTCGCGGCGGCCGGCGGCGCCATCAAGTTCGTGGACCGCCGGCTGTGGATCGCCCGGCCGGCTCGAACGCAGGTGGCGCTGCTGCTGGTGATGGCGGCGTTGCTGGTGGGATGGGGCCAGGTGCTCGAGCCGTTCCGGCTGGCCGCCACTCGCAGTGCCTCGATTGGCCCGTCGGAGTTCCTCCTCCGCACCACCGTGTCGCAGGTGCTCGTTCTGATCGCCGCCACGGCGGCAGCGTTGAGCTTCCTGTGGGGGGTCCGCTTCCGGTTCATTGTGGCTGTCGGCGGGTGGGTCGGACTCGGTCTGGCCATGCTGGGCGGTACCATCCTGATCGAATCCCGCGCCACCGAATCGCCACTCGGCGCCACCGAACTTGCCTCCCTTCGGGTGGCCGATTCGATCGGCTTCGGTATCCACCTCGATCCGGGCCGGACCGCGCCGCGGGACACCGTCGTCGACGCCTCGCTCTGGGATCGTGACGTGGTCGCCCGACTCGTCGGCACGGACAGCCTCCCCGTTACCGACGCCTGGCCCGGGGTCGTGTCGGTCGGGGGGCGGGTCGAGCGGGTCTGGTTTGCGATCCGGCCGAACCCGCGAGGCGGGGAGCACTCAGTGGTCGCGGTCTCGGACCGACGAGTCGGTCCGACCGGAGGCATCGTCACGATCCAGCGGGGTGACGAGGCCTTTTCCCCCGGGGTGTTGCCCTATGTCACCATGTCGCGTCATCACGCCTGGCCAGGGGCTCCAGAGTTCGACCTCGCGCCCGCGGCGGCGGGCGTCGCGCTCTCGAGTACCCCTCGGCGCATTGCGCTGGCGTGGAGCCTCCAGACTGGGGTCGTGCTCCGGGCGGCCCCGAATCAACGACTCGCCTGGAGACTCGGACCGGTGCAGCGTCTCGAGGGAATCGCGCCCTTCGTCACCTGGGGCCGCCCCCGCGTCGTGGTCGTCGAGCGGGATGTGTACTGGGTCTCCGACGGCTACCTGACCGTCGAGCGGTTTCCCTCCAGCCGGACCGTGCCTTGGGGACCGTCGGAGGTCGGCTACGTTCGCGCCGGCTATCACGGCGTGGTTCGGGCGCGCGGTGGCGAGGCGCGGATCTACCTTCGACCGGACGCGGATTCGTTGGCCGTTGCCTGGGCCAGGGTCGTCGATCCACTCATCGAACCGGCCTCGGCGCTTCCTCCGGCGGTGGCGGAACGGATCGGTGCCCCGGTCCAGAGCGCCCTCGTCGCGGCGCAGGTCCTCCAAGGGAGCGGTTGGCTCGGCCGCTCCGCCGCCCGGATCGGCCGGCAGCTCTTCCCGGTGGAGGAACTCGTCCATGGCGGGAGCGACACCGATCCGCACGGGGTGCCGTTCCTGGCCGACGACGGCACCCGGGTGATCGGTCTCCTTCGGGTCGCGGGCGCCGCGCAACCGGCCATGCGCTATTTCGAGGTCGACTCGGCTCGCTCGGTTTCGGCCCCGCTGGATCTCCAGCAGCGGTGGGATCGATTTCCGTTTTTCCAGCAGCTACGCGACTCGGTCCGGGCCGCGGGCTCCGAATTCCAGCCCGGGATCATTCGCTATCACGCGCTCGGCGACACGCTGGTGGCCGTCCAGCCCAATTACGCGATCGGTCCCGGGGCCTCCCAGGGCGGGGTGGTGCTCGTCAACGTCGCCCTCGGACAGCGGCTCGGGGCCGGCCGTACGGTCGAGGAAGCGTGGCGCAATCTCCGAGGTGAGGTGGCGCCCGCGCCGGTCGGGACCGACGTCGGCACCCGACTCGAAGAGGCCCGCGCCTGGCTCGACCGGGCCGACGCCGCCCTGAAGCGAGGGGACCTGCTCGAGTTCGGTCGCGCGTTCGCCTATCTCCGGGAACTCCTTCGGCCGGGCGGTTCCGGACCGTCACCCACTCCGTAAGTCTCGGCATTGTTTAGGCTTACCGGCCCCGCTACTTTACCCCCGCACCACAACCACAGGGCGGGGACGACTCCGACCCGACGTGCCATCAATTCGATTCCCATGACGAGGGGAACGTGAATCTCCACGAGTATCAGGCCCGCGAGCTGCTCAAAGCCGCCGGGGTGCCCATGTTCGATGGCGGCGTGGCGGCCACGCCCGCGGAAGCGGAGGCCATCGCCGCGCGCCTCGGTGGAACGGTCGTGGTCAAGGCCCAGGTCCATGCGGGTGGCCGCGGCAAGGCGGGCGGGGTCAAGCTGGCCGCCACGCCGGCCGAGGCGCGCGACCATGCGTCCCGAATCCTCGGGATGACGATCAAGGGTCTCATCGTCCAGAAGGTCCTCGTGGTCCCCGCCGCGGAGATCGCGTCCGAGAGCTACGTCGGGTTGATCATGGACCGCGAGTCGCAGCGGCCGCTGTTCATGGTCAGTCCGGCCGGCGGGATCGACATCGAGGAAGTCGCGGCCAAGACACCCGAGAAGATCCATCGTCTCGCCGTCGATCCGCGTTATGGCCTTCTCGGCCACCAGGCGCTCGGGTTGGCCCTGACGCTCTATAAGAACTTCGATCAGGTAAAGACCGCCGCCCGGATCATGGAGCAGTTGTACCGGGTCTTCGTCGCCAACGGTGCGTCGCTGGCCGAGATCAATCCGCTCGCCACCACGCCCGATGGGAAGGTCATCGCGCTCGACGCGAAGATCTCGATCGACGACAATGAGTTGGATCGGCGGGCCGACCTGGCCGCCCTCCGCGACGAGACCGCGGAAGCGCCGAGCGAGGTCGAGGCCCGTCGCGCCAATCTCACGTTCATCAAACTCGAGGGCAACGTCGGCTGCGTGGTCAACGGCGCCGGGCTCGCCATGGCCACGATGGACCTCGTCAAGTACTATGGCGGCGAGCCGGCCAATTTCCTCGACATCGGTGGCAGCTCGAATCCCGAGAAGGTCGTCAACGCGCTCAAGATCATCACCGCGGATCCGGCGGTGAAGGTGATCCTCTTCAATATCTTCGGCGGCATTACCCGGACCGACGACGTCGCCAACGGCATCGTCACCGCCACGCGTCAATTCAAGGTCGAGGTGCCGATCGTGATCAGGCTCACCGGCACCAACGAGCAGGAGGCGGTCAAGATCCTGCAGGGGGTTGGGATGAAGGCCCTCAACGACATGGACGAGGCGGTCAAGCAGGCGGTCGCGCTGGCCAAGGAGGCCAAGTGAGCATCTTCGTCAACGCCTCGACCCGCCTGGTGGTGCAGGGGATCACCGGTCGGGATGGTTCATTCCACTCGAAGCAGATGATCGCCTACGGGACCAATGTCGTGGCGGGGGTCACGCCGGGCAAAGGCGGGCAGGTCTTCGAAGGGAAGGTCCCGGTGTTCGACACGGTGGCGAACGCCGTGCGGGAAACCGGCGCCAACACGTCGGTCATCTACGTGCCGCCGATGCTCGCGGCCGGCGCCATCGCTGAGGCCGCGGATGCCGGCGTGTCCCTGATCGTCTGCATCACCGAAGGCGTACCCGTCATCGACATGACCCGGGTCATGCCCTTCGTGCGGGAAAAGGGCGCCCGCCTGATCGGCCCGAACTGCCCCGGCCTGATCACGCCAGGCGTGGCCAAGGTCGGCATCATCCCGGGACCGATCTGCCTCCCGGGCCGGGTCGGCCTGGTCTCGCGGAGCGGGACCCTCACGTACGAAGTGGTCAATCAACTGACCCGCAACGGCATTGGGCAGAGCACCTGTGTCGGCATCGGGGGCGACCCAATCATCGGCACCAACTTCATCGACGTCCTGGCGGCCTTCGAGGCCGATCCCGACACCGACGCCATCGTCATGATGGGAGAGATCGGTGGGACCGACGAACAGAAGGCGGCGGAGTTCGTCTCGCGGCACGTCACCAAGCCGGTCGTCGGGTTCATCGCGGGGCAGACGGCCCCACCGGGCCGACGGATGGGGCATGCCGGGGCCATTGTTTCGGGCTCGTCCGGCACGGCGGCCGAGAAGATCGCCGCGTTCAAGGCAGCTGGATACGGCATCATGGAGCGGCCGGCCGATGTGGTCGGCCTGATCAAGCAACGTTTGAAGAAGTAGAGGAACGTCATGGCTGGTCGTCATACCCTCGGCATCGTCAAGCCCGATGCCGTCGCCAAGGGCAACCTCGGCAACATCGTCGCCCACCTCGAGAAGGCCGGCTTCGTGGTCCGGGCCGGGCGGCTGGTCCGGATGACCCGGGCTCAGGCCGAGGCATTCTATGAGGTGCACCGGGGCCGGCCGTTCTACGGCGAGCTGGTCGAGTTCATGGTGAGCGGCCCCTGCTTCCCGATGGCGCTCGAGAAGGACGACGCGGTCAAGGCGTTCCGCGCCGCCATCGGCGCTACCGACCCCGCCGAAGCCGCCCCGGGAACAATCCGGAGGCTCTTTGCGGAGTCGAAGGGCAAGAACGCGGTTCACGGGTCGGATAGCGACGAAAATGCGGCTCGGGAAATCGGGTTCTTTTTCTCCGAGGCCGAACGGGCGGGGCTGGGGGGCTGACGGACCGGGCCGGCTTGTCCTAAACGCTTTTCCCGGCTAGCTTTACGGGCTATGCTCCGGATTGACATTCGGGAGCTCCGCCGGGGTCCGGTCGACACGGTCGGGGTCATTCCGGCCTCCGATCCCCTGCTCGAGGGTCTCGAGTTGTCGCTCGCCGAACCGCTTGCGGTCTCCGGCGTGCTGGAGCCAACGGGGCGGGGCGATTTTTTCTGGCGCGGTCGGCTGGAGACTCGGGTCAACGCCACCTGCCGCCGCTGCCTCAAGGAGTTCGTGGTCTCGTTCGACGGCCCGGTCGAGGCGCTCTTCACGCCCGACCCGGACCTTCAGGACGACCCCAGCGTCTATCCGTTGTCGGAGCCGCTGACCCACGTCGATGTCTCGGGGGCGGTGCGGGAAGAACTCGCCCTCGCGCTGTCGATGTATCCGTTGTGCCGGGAGGACTGCGCCGGCCTGTGCCCCACGTGCGGGGCTGACTTGAACCAGGGTCCCTGCTCCTGCGGGCGGCCCGCGTCTCGCTGAGGATCGTATGGCGGTACCGAAGAGAAAGACCTCGAAGTCCCGCAAGCGGATGCGCCGGAGTCACCACTCGGCGGCCGGACTTGCCCTCCAGGCGTGTCCGCGGTGTGGATCGCCCCGGATTCCGCACCGGGTGTGCGGCTCCTGCGGCTTCTACGCTGGCAAGAAGCGTCTCGAGGTCGAGGACTGACGCAGGTGGTTCGCGTCGCGCTCGACGCGATGGGCAGTGATCACGCCCCCTCGACCGAGGTCGAGGGGGCGGTCCGCGCGTTGCGCGAACTCCCGCCCAACTTTTCCGTCCAGTTGGTGGGACAGACCGCCGCCGTCGAAGCCGAACTGGCCAAGTATCCGGATCTCGACCGCTCCCGAATTGACGTGGTCGAAGCGCCGGAAGTAATCGGGATGGCCGAAAAGCCGCTCGAGGCGGTTCGGAAGAAGCGGAAGAGCAGCATCGTCGTCGGGTTGGGGTTGCAGGCCGCCGGTCGGGTGCAGGCGTTCATTTCGGCCGGCAACACCGGGGCCATGCTGGCGGCCTCGACCATCGTGCTCGGTCTCCACCCCGGGGTCGAACGCGCCACGGTCGGCACGTTGCTCCCCACCGTCGAAGGCCCCGTGCTGATGCTGGACGCGGGCGCCAACGTCGAATGCTCCGCCCGGGAACTGGTCGGGTTCGCCTATCTCGGCACCCTCTACGTCCGGGACATCCTTGGCCGCCCGAACCCCGCGGTGGGCCTCCTCAACGTCGGGGAGGAAGAGGGGAAGGGCACCGCCGTCGTCAAGGAAGCCCACCAGCTCCTCAAACAGGCCAGCGGGATCAACTACGTCGGCAATATCGAGGGGCGGGACATCCTCGGCGGGCATCAGAAGCTCGGCCGGGTCGACGTCGTCGTCTGCGACGGCTTCGTCGGCAACGTGGTCCTCAAGTTCTACGAGTCGGTCCTTGGCCTGGTGCGGCACCTGGCCGAGCGGGAGGGGCTCTGGGATCGGCCCGAGGCGCGGAAGGCGTTTCGGATGCTCGACTACTCGCAGTACGGCGGCGCTCCGCTGCTCGGGGTCAAGGGCAACTCGATCATCTGTCACGGCAGTTCCAACGCCAACGCCATTCTCAACGCCATCCGGGTGGCGGTCCAGGCGGCCGAGATCGAGTTGAGTCAGCATATCGGAGCCGAGTTCGCGTCGCACGCGGGATCGGCGTGATGCGGAGCCCGATCGCTCGCCTGGCGGGGATCGGTGCCGCGGCGCCGGCCACCGTGGTCACCAACGCCGACCTCGAGAAAACGCTCGCCACCTCGGACCAGTGGATCGTCGAGCGGACCGGGATCCGCGAGCGCCGGGTGCTGCAGCCGAACGAATCCCAGTCCGACCTTTTCGTCGCCGCTTCCCGCGACGCGCTGGCCCAGGCCGGGATCCCGTTCCAGGCCATCGACACGATCATCTGCGGCACCTGTACCCCCGATCGCCGGCTTCCGGCCGCCGCGTGTGACATCCAGGCCAAGCTCGGCGGTGGCACCGCCGCCGCCTTCGACGTCGTCGCGGCCTGCCCCGGTTGGCTCTACACCCTCACGGTGGCCGAGGGCCTGATCGCCAGCGGCAACAGCAAGAAAATCCTCGCGCTCGGCGGCGATCGGGTCTGGTCGATCGTCGATCGGGAGGACCGCAACACCGCGGTGTTGTTCGGCGATGGGGCCGGGGGGGCGGTCGTGGTGCCTGCCACCGACGAGCGGGGGATCCTCGCCACCGCTCTGGGCGCCGACGGCACGCTGGCCGACCTCCTGAACATCCCGGCGGGTGGATCGAACGAACCACCCAGCGAGCAGAACATTCGCGACCGCCGGATCTACGTGCAGATGGCCGGTCGCGAGGTCTTCAAGGTGGCGGTCCGGCGGATGGCCCAGGCCTGTCATCAGGCGCTCGGCAAAGCCGGCATCCGGGCCGACGACATCGATCTGCTGGTGCCGCACCAGGCCAACCTCCGGATCATCAACGCCACCGCCGGCGAGGCCGGCGTTCCGCTCGACAAAGTCATGGTCAACGTCGATCGTTACGGGAATACCTCCGCCGGGTCGATTCCGCTGGCCTTGGTCCAGGCCGACGGGGAAGGGCGGCTCCGCCCGGGAATGGTCGTGCTCCTCGTCAGCTTCGGCGCCGGGTTCACCTGGGGCGCGGTGGTGATCAGATGGTGAACGTGCTGCTGTTCCCGGGCCAGGGTGCCCAGAAAGTCGGGATGGCGCGAGACCTGGCCGACCGGTTTCCGGTGGCCCGG
>CADEGB010000067.1:5450-15243 GCA_902826755.1 uncultured Gemmatimonadota bacterium | reverse complement strand
AGGAGATCGGGACCCCGCCGGCATTGGCGCTCAGGGCCACATTGGTGGCGCGCGCCAGCGTAATCGACGCGGGCCGGGGGATCACCACCAGTGACAGCGTCGTGGTCTGGTCGGATTGCCCCGAGGCCTGGCCCCGGACTGTGAGCGGAAACGTCCCGGTCGGCACGCTGAGCGCCACGTCGATCGTCAGGGCGGCCGTGGTGCTGCCACTGGCCACCGACGTGGGATTGAGGGCCACCGTCACGCCGGCCGGCGCGCCCTCCACCGCCAGGTTCACCGCCCCCGCAAAACTCCCGGTGCGGTTCACGGTGACGGTGGCCGTCCCCGAGGCGCCTTGGCTGATCGAGGCGGGAGTCGTGGCGGTCGCGCTCAGTGAAAAGCTCCCGGGGGGAGGGGGCGGCGGCGGTTGGGGCCCACTGCCGCCATCGCTGCAACTGGCCAGAACGACGGCGGCCGACAACAGGGCCGCGGGAAGGAGCCGGACGGGTGGCCGCTCGAGCACGGGTGAGTTCTCGGATGGGAGACGGCGGAATATGGAGCCCCGGGGCCTTGGCCGTCGAGCCGGCCCCGGGGAGATCATGAAGTTTGGATCAGGCGCGGACGGCGGCCAGCCGACGTTCCACCATCCGCCGCGCCGCTTCCACCGGCGACTCGCCCGCCGCGTCGGCTTCCTGGAAGATCCGGGTCAGGCGGCCATCCATAGCCTGGATGGCTTGCTCGATGGCCGGGAACGTCGCGCCTTCGTCCACCATCGCGAGCGACACGGCCCCCGCGCCATTCACCACGTAGTCCGGCGCGTAGAGGATTTTCCGCGCCACCAGCCGACCGCCATCCTCGGGGGTCCGCAGCTGGTTGTTGGCGGAGCCGGCAATGACCCGGCAGGTCAGCTTCGGGATCGTGGTCTCATCGAGCGTGGCGCCAACCGAGCAGGGCGCGTAGATGTCGCATGGCGTTTCGTACACCGTGGCCGTCGGCACCGTCTGGGCGTTCAGTTCCTTGGCCAGGGCCGCGAGCTTCTCGGCGTTGAGATCGTTGAGCAGCACCACGGCGCCCGCTTTGGCGAGCGACCGGGCCAGCGGCGCCCCCGTGTCGCCGACGCCCTGGACCAGAACCCGGACCCCCCGGAGGTCGTCGGTGCCGGTGACGTGACGCCACGCCGCCTTCATGCCGACGAAGACGCCGAGGGCCGTGTAGATCCCCGGGTCATAGGGCGCCTTGATGGTCCAGTCGTAGCAATGGACGTACCGGGTGACCGTGGCGAGCAGCCCCATGTCGTCCGGCGTGGTCCCGATGTCGGGCCCGGTGCCGTAACGCCCATTGAGTGAATCGATCATCCGGCCAAACCGGAGGAGGAGCGCCTTCCGCGCCTCGCCGACAATCGGCTTCGAGAGGGCAATGACCGCCTTGCCACCCCCGTAATTGACGTCGATGGCGGCCCACTTGTTCGTCATCCCTTCGGCCAGGCGGATCGCGTCCCAGAGGCCCTCCTCCGGGCTGCCGTAGACCTTGAGGCGGCAGCCGCCCACCGAGCGGGTCCCATGGGTGGCGTGGATGGCGATGAACATCCAGGCGTCGGCCTCCCGGTCGTAGCGGACCACCACTTCTTCCCCGGGCCAGGCTTTGAGCAGATCGGTCCAGCTGGTCATGGCGGAGCGTCCTCTCTTGCGGTGTTGAAATCACGCGCGATATTCCAACTATGTCAAGCAGAGTCCGATCCCGGCCCTATCTGATCCGACGCCGGGACCAGATCGCCGCGGTCGAGTCGGCGGTGCGGCAGGAAATCGTCGATACCATCCAGGCCGCCGGGCCCTTGTCGGCGCCGGAAATCTCGGCGCTGATGGGTCGGCCGGCCGACGGGCTCTATTATCACCTCAAGCGGCTGGTGCGGGTCGGGCTGCTCGTCATCAAGGCTACTCGGCGGACCGGTCGGCGCGACGAGGCGGTCTACGATCTGGCCGGCCATCCGCTGGTCCTCGACTACCCGGTCGGCGCCGAGGCTCGGGGCGATCACCCGCTTTCGCGCCTGGTCCGGTCGATGCTTCGCACCGCGGACCGCGATTTCCGCGCGGCGGTCGGCACCGACCAGGCTCGACCCGACGGCGACCGTCGCAATCTCTGGGCCGGCCGCCGCCACGCCTGGCTCTCGCCGCCCGACTTGGAGCGGGTCAACGACCTGGTCGACCAACTGGTCTCGATCATGACCCGGTCCCGGAATCCGGCCGGGGGCGAACTCTGTACCCTCACCCTGGTTCTGGCCCCCCGCGCGTCGCGGGCCGGCCGGCGGGTTTCCCGATCCTCGAAACGGACGGCATCATGACCCACGATCCCGACGATCTCTTCGCGCCCGCCGTCATCGCGGACCCGTACGAGTACTTCGGGCGGCTCCGCGAGACCGATCCGCTTCACTGGAACGAACGCTCCCAGCTCTGGATCATCACCCGGTACGAGGACCTGGTGTGGCTGGTCCGTCATCACGAACTGTTCTCCTCCGCGGTGATCGGGTCGGACCAACGGCCGCCCTACCCCCCGATCGATCCCGAGGACCGCGGCCTGTTCGACGAAGTCCGCCACTTCCGCTCCGACCAGCTGGTCGAGCAGGACCGGCCGGCCCACACCACGATGCGCGGGGCGGTGCACGAGTACTTCACTCCGACCGCCATGGAGTCGTGGCGGCCGTTCGTCCGGCAGGCGGTGGCGGAGTTGCTGGACGGGGTGGCGCCGAAGGGGGGCATGGACGTGCTCCAATCCCTGGCGGCACCGCTCCCGGTCCGGATCATCACCCACATGATGGGCGTGCCCAACGAGGACCGCGAGCTGCTCCGTCAACTGGCCGACAAGCTCCTCTACATCAACCGCGGCGAGCCGTACCGGATGAAGCCCCTGATGGAGGGGATCCGTGAGATGATGGCCTACGTGGAGCCGAAGGTTGGGCGGCGGGCCGAACACCCGGAGAACGACTTCATCTCGGTGCTCGCGGCGGCGGAAAAGGAGGGGATCTTCACCCGGCACCAGGTGCTGGTGAACAGCGCGCTGCTGCTGTTTGCCGGTCACGAGACGACCATGAACCTGATCTGCAACGGGACGCTGGCGCTCCTCCGGCACCCGGATCAGTGGGCCAAGCTCTGCGCCGACCCCGAGGGCCTGACCCGGCTCGCCACCGAGGAGTGCCTCCGATTCGATCCGCCGGTCAAATCGACGCAGCGGATCGCCGCGGCCGACGTCGAGCGCCACGGCAAGCTGATCAGGAAGGGCGATCGGATCCGGTGGTTCATGGCGGCGGCCAACCGGGATCCCCGGGCCTTTGCCGAGCCCGACCGATTCGACCTGTCCCGGAGCCCCAACCCGCACGTATCGTTCGGGTCCGGCGTGCACTACTGTCTCGGCGCCACCCTGGCGCGGGTCGAGGGCCAGGAGGTGTTTCGGGCGCTGGCGGAGCGGTTCCCCACCATGCGGCTCACCACCGACCGGCTCGAGTACCAGCCGAGCATTCAATTCCGGTCGCTCAAGTCGTTGCCGGTATCCTGGTGACGACGCCATCCGAGTCCGGCGGCGAGTCCGCCGGCCCTGTCGCCCGAGGAATGCGATGCGACGCCTGACTATCACCGTCGACCATCAGCGCTGTGTCGGCAACGCTCAGTGCCTCAACCTGGCGCCCGGGGTGTTCCGCCATAACGACGCCGTGCAATCCGAAGTCTTCGATCCAACCGGCGCTCCGGAAGCCGTCATCCTCAAGGCGGCCCGGTTCTGCCCGACCAGCGCCATCCGGGTCGTCGACGCCACCACCGGCGACGTTCTCTTCCCCTAACGACGGACCTCCCATGGCCGACTATCTCGCCGACGCTCCGAAGAAGAAGGTCACCACGCTCGAGTTGGTCCAGATGAAGCGGAAGGGCCAGAAGATCGTGATGATCACGGCCTACGACGCGCTGTTTGGGGCCCTGGTCGACGCGGCCGGCGTCGACGTCGTCCTGGTCGGCGACTCGGTCGCCCCCGTGCTGGCGGGGGAGGAGACCACCATTCCGGCCACGGTCGAGCAGATGATCTACCACGGGAAGATCGCCCGCCGGGGGATCAAACGGGCGCTGGTGGTGGTCGACTTGCCGTTCCTGAGCTACCAGGTGTCGATTCCCGACGCCATCGCCAACGCGGGCCGGATCCTCAAGGAAACCGGGGCCGCGGCGGTCAAGCTCGAAGGCGGTTCCACCTGGGCATCCACCATCGCCGCGCTGGTCAATGCCGGGATTCCGGTCATGGGCCATCTCGGCTTCACGCCGCAGTCCGTCCATCAGCTCGGTGGCTTCAAGATCCAGGGCAAGCAGGCCGACGGCGCCGCTCGGCTGGTGGAAGATGCCAAGGCGCTGGAACAGGCCGGCGCGTTTTCGATGGTACTCGAGCTGATGCCCGGGCCGGTGGCCAAATCGGTCACCGCCTCGGTGGCCATCCCGACGATCGGCATCGGGGCCGGCCCGGACTGCGACGGTCAGGTGCTCGTGCTCCACGACATGCTCGGTCTCAACGAAGGCTTCACGCCGAAGTTTCTCAAGCGGTACGCCGAACTGGGCCAGGAGGCACGGACCGCCATTGGCCGGTTTGGCGAAGAGGTTCGAAGCGGCGCCTATCCCGGGCCCGAACACACCCATGGCGGCTGATGGAGCCGGTCAGGAACCCTCTATGAGCGTCACCCTCGATCCCCGGACCCGGGCCCTCCACGACCGCGCCCTGGTCTGGGATGCGCACTGCGATACCCTGCAGCGGCTGGTGGTCGACGACGTAGATCTGGGCCTGCCCAGTCAGGCGCAGGCCGACCTCCCGGCGTGGCACGCGGGCGGCGTCGACGTGCAGGTCTTCGCGGTCTGGGTCGACACGATCTACGGATCCGACCACGCCACGAGGCGGGCGTTCGAACAGATCGCGGCCTTCTACAAGTTCCTCTCCGCGTATCCCGACCAGGTCGGGCTCGCCACCACCGCGGCCGAGGTGAGACGTGTCGTGGGGCAGGGCAAATTGGCGGCGGTGCTCGCCATCGAGGGTGGCCTGGCCATTCAGAATGATCTCGGCGTCCTCCGCTCGTTCGCCCGGCTCGGGGCAACGTCGATGACGCTGACCCACTCGGCCTCGCTCGACTGGGTCGATTCGTCCACCGACGCGCCGAGGTCGCACGGACTCTCCGCGTTTGGGCGGGAGGTCATCGCCGAGATGAACCGGTTGCGGATGATCGTGGATCTTTCCCACGTGTCGGATCCAGTCATCGAGCAGGTGGTCGAGTTGTCGACCGCCCCCGTCATTGCCTCGCACTCCTCGGCCAAGTCCATCTGCGCGCATCCCCGCAACCTCACGGATCGGCTCGCACGGGCCATTGCCGATACGGGCGGCGTCGTGGGCGTCAACTTCGTCAACGAGATCATCGATCAAGCCTACTACGACCAGTTGGGCAAGCACGGATCGGTCCTGGCCATGCTCAATCAGCCCACGAGGATTCCGCCAGATCAACTGGACCGCGCCGCCGCCGAACGGCTGCGAGGGTGGTTCCAGGACGACGTGGCCCGGCCGCCGTTCGAACGGGTCCTCGAGCACGTCGAGCACCTCGTTCGGGTGGCGGGCATCGACCACGTCGGGATCGGCGCAGACATGGATGCCTGCCGGATCCCGCTGCCGGCCGGTTTCGATTCCGTCCGGGACTTCCCGATGATCACCGACGGCCTGAGCCGCCGGGGGATGTCGGACGACGCGGTCGAGAAGGTGATGGGGGGCAACTTCCTACGGGTGTTCGGAGAGGTTCGCGGCGGCTGACGCGGACCCCGGCGCCGAACCTCGCCGGTCCGCCTCACCAGACTACCCGCCGACGCCGAAGGTGGCGAGTCGGGATCGATACCGCCGTCCCACAGGAACCCGGGTTCCATCTCGTAGTACCAGCACCGTCGCCTCGTCGACCGTGCGGACCTCGGTGACCAGGTCGATCTGGACGATCGCCGAGCGGTGGACCCGGATGAACCGCCGTGGGTCGAGCCGGCGCTCCAGCTGCTGCATCGTGGTCCGAATCAGGTGGGGCGTACCGGCCCCGTGGAGCTTGGCGTAGTCGCCCGCGCCCTCGATCCAGGTGACGGCCGATACGGGTACGATCGTCGTCCGGTCGGCCACCCGGACGGCAAAGCGGTCGATCGGGTGGGACGAATCGCCCTCGTCGTCACCGCGGGCGACTTCCAACAGCAGGGTAGCGATCCGATCGCGCCAGTCTCGCAGTCGATCGCGGTCGAGCATCGCCTCCGCGCGGGCAAGGGCCTCGGCGAATCGCTCGTCGTCGAAGGGTTTCAGGAGATAGTCGACGGCATGATGGTCGAAGGCGGCGAGGGCGTAGCGATCGAACGCGGTCGTGAAGATCGTGAGCGGCCGCTCCTCGCGCGGAAGCCGCTCCATCACGTCGAGGCCGGTGCCGTTGGGCATCTGCACGTCGAGGAACAGGAGGTCGGGCGCCAGGCGCCGGATCGCGTCGAGGGTCGCGGTCCCGGACGGGCACTCCGCCACGACCTCGTATCGACCCCGGTCGGTCAGCAGCGCCCGGATCCGGGACCGCGCCAGTCGCTCGTCGTCGGCGATCACCACCCGAATCCCGGTCATGTTCGTGGTCCTCCAACGCCCCCTCGTCCCGTCATGTCCGACGGCGAGGTAAGGCGGAACGGGATTCGAATCGTCACGTCGACGCCCCCCCAGGGTCGGGGGCGGATGAGGACCTGCCCGTCAGGCCCATACAGTTCGGCCAACCGCCTTCGGGTATTGCCGAGGCCAATCCCTTCGCGGGCCCCGGCGCGGAATCCGTCGCCGTCATCGACGACGTGCAGCTCGAGCGAGCCGTTGGCGCGAGCGGCCGTGACCTGGACCCAGCCGGGCTCCTCCCGGCGGCCGAAGCCATGCCGAATCGCGTTCTCCACCAGCGGCTGGAGCAGGAGGCCTGGTACCGCCGCGTCCCGCGTTTCGTCGGGGATCTCAAGGTCGAAGGCAAGCCGCTCACCGAAACGGGTCTTCTCGATGGCCAGGTAGCCCTCCACGAGGGCGATCTCGCGATTCAGGGGAACTTCGTCCAACGCGCCCGCGTCGAGCGTGGCGCGCAGGAGCGTCGAAAGCCTGGCCACCATGCGCCGGGCCTCGGCGGGCTGTTCCGCGATCAGGGCCGAGATCGAATTCAGGGTGTTGAACAGGAAGTGGGGCTGCAACTGGGCGGTCAACGCGTCCAGCCTGGCCTGGGCCAACTCCGCGGATGCTCGGGCCGCGGCGTTGCTGCGTTCCCGATAGCGGGCGTAGTTGGATACGGCGTGGTGGACGCCGAGCACCGCCCAGTAGATGACGAAGCCGAGAATGAATACTTGCCGGAAGATGGTCCAGAACCAGTCGACCGGCGTTCCGCTCGTCAACGGATAGGGGTTGAATGCCTGATACCAGAGGGTGCGGAATCCGGCGTACAACGTGCCAGCCGCGATCGCCGCCACGGTGTGGCCGACCCAGGCCAATTCCGCGCCTGGTCGATCGATTCGGAGCCGACGGGCCAGGAGGACGATGATCGGCGTCGCGAGCGCCCAGATGAGCCAGACCGGGAGCTCCATGAGGAGCAGAGGCCCGAGGGGGGGCGGGTGACCCTGGGCCCGCCGCGCCAGGTAGATCTGGCCCGCGGAAAAGCCGCCGATGGCCAACCAGGCGCCACCGACGACCATCCACCGACGCATCACCGCTCGCGGCGTGCTTTCGTTCATCGAGACCCTCGTGGGGAAACCGTCGGACCGTCCCCGGCCCGACGGTCCCTGTGGCCCAACGTTATTTGACCCGGATGTCGCCTTCCAGCCCGGTCAGCGCCGGGAGCTGGAGCGGGCGGGTGGTGCAGAACTCGAGGTCGCGTCCTTCCTGGTCGTTGATCCGCGCCGTGCTGATGACGTCCGCGGTCGGCTGATGGCGCCGCTTCTTGCCGTTGTCGATGAGGTAGAAATACGACACCGAGCCGATCTGGATGGCCGTCGAATTGGTGGCCGAGATATGGCCGCCCACCCAGGCGACGTTGCCGACCGTTACCACGCAACTCGCCGTGACCTCGAAGAACACGCCGCTGGCCGTCAGCTCGATTCGGTAGCCGCCCCGAACCTCGCCATTTCGCTTCTGGCGAGCCTGGATCGTCACCACCCGCCGTCCGGTGCCCGAGGGCGAACTGATCTCGCCCCGAACCGATCCCTTGTCGTCATCGCCCCCGAGTGAGTCGCTCTCCTGGCTCAGGTGGAGGGTCGGCTCCGGTCCCGCGACGTCCGCACCCTGGCACCCGGCGAGCACCAGCATGCTCAACAAGGTCATTCCCACGCCAACTCGACGCATGATACGCCTCCGCATTGCAGTAGGTAAGGGTCATCCCGCGAAGGCAAGCTGAGGGAACGGCGTCGGGCCGAACAGGCGGCGGGCGACGAACGACGGGCTGGCGCGGTGGGTGGGGCCCGACCCGCGACGAGCAGGGAGCCCCGACGTGTGCCGGCGCCTAGTCGAGCGTCATGAGTCGGTCGGCCACGACCCGTCCGATCGCGAGCGACGCCGTCGCCGCGGGTGAGGGGGCGTTCAGGACGTGGAGCCCGCGCCGCTGCTCCGAAAACACGAAGTCGCTCACCAGTCGGCCGTGGCGGTCGAGTGCCTGGGCCCGGACCCCCGTGCCCCCCGGGACTAGATCCGTGACCCGCAGCGCGGGGACCAGGGCCTGGAGGCTCCGCGCAAACACTTGGGGCGACCAGCTCCGCCGAACCTCGGAGAGTCCGGTCCGCCATTGGTGTCCGACGAACCGCCAGAATCCGGGGAACCGCGCCCATTCCGCCAGATCGGCCGCGGACCAATCGGACCAGCGATACCCGTGGCGATGCGTCGCGAGGACGGCGTTAGGTCCGGCCTCGACCGCGCCGTCGACCCCGCGGGTCAGGTGCACGCCGAGGAAGGGAAGGGCGGGGTCCGCCACCGGGTAGATGAGTGCTCGGACCAGATGGGCCCGCTCCGGGCGCAGGTGGTAGTACTCGCCGCGCACCGCCACGATGCGAATGTCGGGCGTCGCGCCCGCCATCCGCGCCACCCGATCGGCCTGGAGACCGGCGCAGGTAACGAGCCTGGTGGCTGCCACCGTGCCGCCGGTCGTCTCGGCGACGTACCCCTCGTCGGCCGCGACGATGCCGTGCACCCGGTGCCCGACGCGAACGCTGCCGCCGAGGCCTTCCAGCCGTCGTCGGATCGCGGCGGCGACCGTGGCGTAGTCGACCACTCCCGTCTCCTCCACCCACAGCCCGGCCAGCCCGCCCACCTCCGGCTCGACGTCTCGCAGGCCCGCTGCCGGGAGCCGTCGCACCACGACGCCGTTGGCCCGACCGAGCGCCTCGAGTCGATCGAGCCGGGGTAGGTCGGCCGGAGCCGTCGCCACGACCAGCTTGCCGGTCCGCCGACAGGGGACCGATTCCTCTTCGCAGAACCGGTACATCGACGCCAGTCCCTCGCGGCAGAGACGGGCTTTGGCGGAGTCCGGCGGATAGTAGAGCCCGGAGTGAATCACCCCGCTGTTGTGGCTCGTCTGGTGCGCCGCGATGTCTCCCTGCCGGATGGCACCGAGCGTGCGCCAGATCCCGTGGAACGTCAGCAGGATGAAGAGGTGGATGAGGCCCAGCTTGAGCGGGCCGACGCTCACGCTCCAGCCCGCGAATGAGCGGATGAAGATGGCCGCGAACGCCGTCACGCCCATCAGCGTCAGGTAGGACTTGCCGGCCAGCCGGTGGTAGCGCGAGCCCTTCGTGCT
>CADEGB010000067.1:0-5440 GCA_902826755.1 uncultured Gemmatimonadota bacterium | reverse complement strand
CGGCTCCGCCTCGACGACGACGACGGACTGCCGATGCCCCTCCGCCAGCGCGAGCGCGCTGGCGAGACCCACGATCCCGCCGCCGATAACGGCGACGTCGGCTCGGTGCTCGGTCATGTCTCGCTCAGGATTCGGCACCGCTCGTCACGAGGCCACCACGTCGGCATTCCCGCCTCCTCAGATCTCGATCCGCCGCCGCACGTGTTGGAAGGTACCACGGAGGACCATCCGATCCGGCCGCTCGAACAGCCAACCCACCGCCGCCGGTGTACTCTTCAGGCCGGCAGTGCCCGCCTGCTCGCGAAGCCCCCGCGGCAATCACGGAAGGACCCCCATGTGTTTCTCGGCATCGGCCAGCTTCACGGCGGCCGCGGTGACCGCGCTGCCCGGTCCGGCGAGCGGCATCCCACCCGCCGTCGGATCCTGTCGGCGCTCCTCGTTCTGGGGGTCGGTGTCAGTGTCGCCCACGTATGGGCCCTTGGGGCCCACCTGGCCACCGCTGCTCCCCAGGGCGGCCACATTGCCTACCAGATCCAGACCCCGTGGCGCGCCTGGGCCATCGTGGCGGCACTCTACCCGATCGTCGTGGTGGCCCCGCCGCTTCTCGCCGGAAACTGGATGCTGCGCCTCGTGGGTGTGGCCGTGCTCGTCTCACTGGTCGTGGCCCGGGTGGCCTACCTCGAGTCCGCGGCATCCGTATGGTGCTTCTTTGCCGCGATCATCAGCGGCCTGGTGGCGGTGGCCATTCGTCTCGAAGTTGCCCGAGACCCGCATCGCCCGGTTGCCGCCCCGGTGTGAGCGATCCGGGGCCCTGCGTCGCACCCCGCTCAGGGCACGACTGGAAGAACGAGGTGGGACGGATACCGGGCCGAGTGATGGATGACGTTGCGGGCAACCGCCATTCGGTGCTCCCGCGAGTTGTCGGTGCCGAGATTCAGGTTCCGGTCGAACCGGGGGAAGTTGCTGCTCGAGATCTCCACCCGGATCCGATGGCCCGGGCCGAAGTAGTTGCTGGTGGCATGGACGTTGACCCGGATCGGGTACACCGTGCCCGGGACCATCCGGGTCTCCCGATCCAACCCTTCCCGATACCGAGCTCGGAGAATCCCTTCCTGAATGTTGTAGGCGGTGCCGTCCGGATAGACATCGACCAGCTTGACGGTAAAGTCGGTGTCGGTCGCGGACGATGAGACGTGGAGCACCGCCTCGATCGGTCCGGTAACCTCCACTCCTCGGGTCAGTGGGGGCGTCGAGTAGACGAGGACGTCGTGCCGGGTTTCGATGTCGGATTGGTCGAACGCCCCAGGGGGGGCGTCGGGGGTGCCGGTGCAGCAGAGTGCCCCGCCTTTCGACGGGACGGGCGTTGCCGGATCGTAGACGAACTCGTCGGGTGGTTCGTTCCGCGGTGCCTCGAGGCTCAGTGTCCCGGTCCCGAACCGGCTGTTGGCGCGGCCGTCGCTTCGGAGGAAATAGCGAGTGAACGCCGTACCCGGGACGGGCCAATCGGTCGCGGACCGCCACTCGTCGCGGCCCATGACGTAGTACTGCACCCGGGGCAGGCTGGTCAGGTCGCCCTCGGATTTGAGCCAGTAGTCGAACCAGCGGCGGTAGACGCTCGAGAAATCGAACCGGGCGTCCCCCACCGGTCGCCGGCCCACCACCGTTTCCGCCGTGGCGCGCTCGAAGTCGCAGTGGGCCGTCGGCGCGATGATGGCGTATTGTCCATCGCGGGTCCGTCGATCGGCTCCGGCCCGCCGAAATCGGGCAAAGTAGCCGAGCGTTTCGGTGACGCCGTAGTCGTACCAGGATCCGACGTGGAGGCCGGGTGTGGCGACGGTGTCGGCGTCGGTCAGCAGATTGAACTCGCGCCACCACGGGTCGCCCGGTCCATGGGTGACGAATGCCTCCCAGTCCGTGGGTGGCCCCGGCACTCGGCGGCTCATCTCCGCGATGGGAAGCGTCTGCCACGCCGCCTGGAAGTCGATGGTCGGCAGTTCCTGTCGCGCCGACAGGAAGGGCCGCGACAACGCGACCAGGGAGTCGGGGGTGCCGGGAGCGGGTTGGAGATGGACCTTGTTCCCGGCAGCGCGAAGCCAGCCAAACATCAGCGCCAGTTCGTAGGCACCGCCGTTGATGACCGAGAGATACCGGGCGGGCCCGGCGGCGGCCTGCGGCACCATGGCCAGGTGGGCCGGATGGCGGCGCTTGGCCAGGAAGATCTGGGCTTCGCCCGGATAGGAGCAGCCGATCGTCCCGACTTTCCCGGTGGACCAGGGCTGCCGGGCCAGCCAGTCGACCGTGTCGTAGCCGTCGTCGGGATCGTCGGCCTGGACGCGGAACATCCCCTCGGACTGATACTTGCCCCGGACGTCCTGGATCGCGACCGCGTAGCCCCATGCCGCAAGGCGATGGCCCTGCGCAGCGGACCCGGTCGAAGCCTTGTTGTATGGGGTCCGGATCAGAATCACCGGCCAGGGTCCGGCACCGCTCGGCCGGTAGACGTCGGTGGCGAGACGGACCCGGTCGCGCATCGGGACCATCAGGTTGGATTCGACCCCGACCGCGGGGGCCTGCTGAACCAGAAGTGAGAGCACGAGGCCAATGGTCGTCATCCCAACCTCCTTCAGATCAAGATCTGTCCCAGCACGCCCAGGAAACGGTCACCGGGGACGCGAAAAATCTGGGCATCCGGGGCCCGACGTCGGATCATCGAGATCTCCGATCCGGCCCGCCTTTGCGCGCTACCATCCGGACGGCCAGTGCCGCGTACTGACCCGCCACCGTGTCGGCGCTGAGCGCACCACCCGCCCGGAACCAGGCCGGCGAAAACTCCCCGAGGGCGATGATGCCCATCGCCGTCACCACCCGATCGTCGATCCGGAACTCTCCGGTCGCGACGCCTCGGCCCAGGATGGCGTCCAGCCGGCCGCGGAACCGTTGCTGCAGCGCCGTGACCTTGGCCCGTTGGTTCGGCGTCAGGGCCGCGAACATCGCGCTCGTGCCCAGGAACATCGCGTTGTAGATCCGCGCGCCGGCAACGCTTTCGAGCTGGAACCGGACGTGCTCGCGGACGAATCCGGTCAGATCCTCGCTGGCGGTGGTGGGGGCCGGGGCCGCCCGTTCCACCCGAGCAAGCACCCGGATCAGGTTCGATTCGATCACCTCGAAAAGCAGGGCCTGCTTCGAATCGAAGTAGTAGTACAGGGCGGGGGCCGTCATCCCGACCCGCGCGGCGACGTCCTGCATCGTGGTGGCTTCGTAGCCCCGCTCCGCGAAGAGCGTCACGGCGGCGTCGAGGATCCCGGCTACGACGGTTTCCCGGGGCGGACGGCGGAGCGGAAGGGCGCGGGGCATGGCTCGCTTGACAGGCGTCGAATTTGAACGTTCATTCAACGATAGTTGAAGCAACGTTCAACGGCAACCGGCATGGCTCATGGCTCCTTCCGCCTCCCGCTCGCCCCTCGTCTTGGGCCTGGTGTTCCTTTTCGGGGCCGGCGCTGCGCTCGCTCAGCCTCGGGGGCGGGGTCGGCCCGCCTTGGCCGGGTTCGACCGATACGCCGCGGCCACGATGCGGACCTGGCAAGTGCCCGGCATGGCCGTGGCGGTCGTCCGGGGAGACTCGATCGTGCTGGCGAAAGGGTTCGGCGTCCGGACGCTGGGGCACGCGGACTCGGTCTCGGTTCGGACGCTGTTTGCCATCGGCTCGGCCACCAAGGCCATGACCGGCGCGGCGCTGGCGATGCTCGCGGACGACGGGCTGATCCGCTTCGATCGACCGGTGACCGACTACCTCCCCGGATTCCAACTCGCCGACCCCTGGGTCACCAGGGAGTTCACCGTGGCCGATCTGCTGCTCCACCGCAGTGGCGTGACCCGGGGCGATGCGCTGTTCTATGGAACGACCCGATCGCGATCGGACCTGGTTGCCGCGCTGCGGGGCCTGCCGAGGACGACGGGGTTTCGGACCCGGTTCGAGTACCACAACCTGATGTACATCGCCGCGGGCGAGGTGATCGCGGCCGTGACCGGCGGCTCGTACGACGATTTCGTCCGCCGCCGGATCCTCGATCCCCTGGGAATGCGGGAGGCCACCCTCTCGGTCCGGGACCTCGTCGGTCGCGGGGATGTGGCGACCCCTCACGCCATGATCGGCGGCGCCGTGCGGCCGGTGCCGTGGCGCAACATCGACGCGGCGGCCGCCTCGGGTGGGCTGAATGCCAACGTGATCGAAATGGCCTCCTGGCTTCGCCTCTGGATCAATCGGGGTCAGGTTGACGGCCGCCGGCTGCTCAGCGAGGCGATGGTGACGGAGGCGTCGAGTCCCCGGTTCCTCGTGGACGACCCGACCTTTGTGGCGCGCCTGATGGCGGAGGAGTACCTGGGGTACGGCTACGGCTGGTTCGTCACCACCCACCGCGGACGGCGGTGGGTCACCCACGGGGGACACATCGACGGGATGGCCGCCCTGGTGAGCTTCCTGCCGGCCGAGCGGCTTGGGGTCGTGATCTTGACCAACATGAACCAGGTCGACATCGGGGTACCGCTCACCCGGTTTCTGTTCGACGCGGCCCTCGGCCTGGCGCCGCGGGACTATGCCGCCGAGTACCGAGCGGCCGAACTCGCGTTCGACGCCCAGTCACGGCGGGCGCCGGCGGCGCGGGTCGCCGGAACCCGACCGAGCCTTCCGGACGACGCTTACGTTGGTACCTATCGAAATCCGATTTTCGGTGCCATTGTCATCGCCGGGGGGCCGGGCGGGGGGCTGACGCTCCGACTCTAGCACGGTCCCACCATTCAGGGCCCGCTGGAA
Source organism: uncultured Gemmatimonadota bacterium (assembly GCA_902826755.1). Taxonomy (GTDB): domain Bacteria; phylum Gemmatimonadota; class Gemmatimonadetes; order Gemmatimonadales; family GWC2-71-9; genus SHZU01. Next base: position 630 of record CADEGB010000067.1, on the reverse strand, counting down.
CACTGTCACTTCGATACCTCCGTAGCCAAGCTGGCTGACGTCGTCTTCGGAGCCCTGCCGGCGAACGGCATCGCCCAGTTCTTCTGCACGCTCGACTGCGTCGTGGTCAGCGACGTCTACCTGCAGGCCGTCACCCTGACGGGCGGACCGCTGACGCTGACCGGCAAGTCGCCCCAGCTCGTCCTGAGCGTCGACCCGGGCATCATCGACGACTGCGACGACAACGGCATCGACGACGACTGCGACACGATCGTCGATTGCAACGGCAACGAGATCCCCGACTCGTGCGACATCGATTCGGGCTTTTCCATGGACGCGGACGGAGACGGCATCCCCGACGAGTGCTGCCCCGCGGTCTGCAGCCTCGAGGCGCGCTTCACGTTCGACGGACCGGTGATCGCCCTGCCGCTGCTCTTGACCATCCACGTGGTCGCGCCGGGGGAACCCTCCTCGGGCGACAACGAGATCGTGATGCTGATCCTCCCGGGCGTGATGATGCCGATGTCGCTGACGTCGGCCAACGGCGCGCTGACGGCCTCGAACTTCGCCTTCACGCCCAGCGGTGGCTTCACGTTCGACCTGCTCTACCAGCCCGCGACGCCCGGTGACTTCGGCGCCAGCATCGTGCTG
>CADEGB010000066.1:6905-15289 GCA_902826755.1 uncultured Gemmatimonadota bacterium | reverse complement strand
CGCAACGCCGCGCTCAAGGGTGGCATGAACGTGGAGAGCGTGGCCGGCGCGATCAACAACATCGTCGGGGCCATGGTCCACATCCAGCCGCCCGGATTCATGGGTAAGCAGATCTCCGCCAAGCAGGTGTCGATCGAAGCGGTTCAGGCGCCGGACGTGAGCCCGCCGCCCCAGGCCGATCCGCAGCGCACCGCCGACGCCGCCACGCCACGAGGCTGATCCGACCCCGTGACCGATCAGAAGAGCCTCCGACCGCCGGAACGGACCGCGAGCGACATTGCCCGCGAGCTTCGGGAGCAGTTTACCCGCCGGCTCTACGAAATCACCGGAACGCAGGCCCAGCCTGATCCGGTGCTCGGCGCGCTGTTCCACTCCCTGGCGGTGCAGATCGATCGGGTGTACCAGGAGGCCGATCAGGTCTTCTTTGCGGCGGCGCTCGACGATCTGATTCGCGGGCTCGGGATGCCGGCGCGGCTGGCCCGGCCGGCGCAGGCGGTGGTCCAGTTTTCCCAGATCCAGGGCCGGGAGGCGGTGTCCCCCGAAGTCGAGTTGATCGGCTACCAGGCCAGCGGGGAACAGATCGTCTTTGCGCCGGACACCACGGTCGACATCGCGCCGATCGAACTGGTGTTCGCGGCCATCGCCGAAGGCGGTCGACTCACCACGCTGCCCGGTGCCCGGCTGCCCTGGGCCAACGTGCCGATCCTGCCTGGCACCTCGACGCCCACCGACATTGCCGCCGCCGCGCCGGTCATCTTCCTGGCCTTCGACACCGATCCAGGCCATCTCAGCCGGATCGGGATCTTCGTCGAGACCACGGGGCCCGCCGCCGGCATCGCCACCACGCTGGCCCGCAGTCCCTGGCAGCTGCTCGACGCCGCCGGTCGGGTAACGGAACGCGGCGTCATGCGGTCGACGCTCACCCGCGGCGGGATGCGGCGGCTCCGGTTCTTCTCCGATTCGACGATGGCCCCCGCGGAGGCCGAGGTCTCGCGAGTGCTGCCGCTGGTCGGGGGCGTGTACGGCGGCTCGCTCTGGGTCATGCCGGATCTGCCGGCGGACCGCCGCTGGAAGTCGCACCCGCCGCCGGCCGTTGCGCAGGCAGTGCCGAAGCTGATGCCGCCGGGGCAGGAACGGGCGCTCGATCGGCAACTGGTCTGGCTCCAGATCCCGCTCCCGGCCGGGACCCGCGGCGCCGGTGGGCAGATCGCCCGCTTTGCGGTCAACTGCGTCACGGCGTCGAACGTCGAGGTGTGGAGCGAGCAGATCGACTTCGACCGGATGGGTTCCGTGGTGAGCCACCGTCCGCTCGGCAGCACCGATCGGCACGTCATGGGCGTGCTCAGCGTGGTCGGCGAGACCGGGACGCCGTATCTCGAGGTCTCGGATCTCGAGGCCGCGGCCGGCGCCGGCCGGTTCCGGTACCGCGGCAATGCCCGATTCGAGTTCGTCCCCGCCCGCCAGGCCAGCGGCCGGTTCGACTCCTACGCCATGCTCCGGCTGCTCTACTGCGACGGCGATGCGGGCAACGGCATCGGCGTCGGCGAGATCAAGCAGATCCGGAGCGAGCTGCCGAAGAACCCGATTCTCCGGGTGGCCAATCTGACGCCCGCCAAGGGCGGCGCGGCGCCGCCGCAGTACCAGGACGCCCGTGATCGGTTTGCCGAATTGCTCCGGACCCGGGAGCGGGTCGTCACCGCGGCGGACATCGAGATCGCGGCCCGGGCCACCGAGCCCCGGATTGGCCGGGTCGACGTCGAATCCGCGTCCGAGATCACCGATGCCGGGCTTGGCCTCGTCACCCATGTCACCGCGGTGGTCTCGCCCGACGACTTTGCCGACCCCGAGGCCGAACTGGCCCGGCTCCGGACCGAGTTGGAGACCTACCTTGGGGAGCGGTGCATGATCGGCCAGCGGATCGCGGTGTCGATCCGGCCCGAACGGAGCGGCCGATGAGCGGCCCGATGCCCGATCTCTGCTCGCCCCGGCGCGGGGTCCGGCAGACCATCGATGCCGCCATCCCGTCGTTGCTTCGCCTCGGCGTCGAGATGGACCGGATCAGCTTCGACAGCGCCGGTCCGGGATGGGTCCGCGGTACGATCGTGGGTCAGCAGCCGGCGGCCGGGACGCCGCTCTCGCCGGAAACCCGGATCGTGCTGCAGGTGGCCGGGGTCGGATCGATCGAGTCGCTCCCGTTCCCGATGCGGGACACCGCCGACGGCGAGTTCCGGATCGACGAGCTGTTCGGGTTGTTCGACAACCATTTCCTCCGCCTCTCGCATCATCTTCGGGCGGCCGGCGGGATGCTCGATCTCCACCCCGACGACCCCGAGGGGGCCGCCCGGTGGATCGTGGAGATCTTTCGACTATCCTCCGATCCGTGGCCCCGGGAACGATGGTACGATCTGGCCCGGCTGTTGCCGGCCCTCCATCGGATCGCGGGACGGCCGGAGGGACCGGCGCTGGCGCTCCTGGCGGTATTCAAGATTCCGGCCTCCCCGATTCGGCTGGTGTCCGGGATCGCCCCGGTTCCGGCGGCTCGCCGGACCCGGCTCGGCGTCATGAACGGCCGCCTCGGGGTGGACGCCCTGGTTGGCGATGGGGTCACCGCCCATACCGCGGTCGAGATCGACATCGGGCCGGTGGACCTGGCCACCTGGCGCCGGCTCCAGCAACCGGGCGAACGGGCCCAGCGACAGGCGCTCTACCGCCTGGTCCTCCCGGCCCATCTCCGCTCCGAGGTCCGGGAACACTGGCTGGTCGGCAACCGGTCGGAGCCCGCGGGCGTCGGCGAGCGGACCCGCGAAATCGCGTTAGGCGTGAACAGCTACTTGGGATCGGCCCGAGGGTGAGGAGCACCGGGTGATGGCACAGGATCAATCGTTCCGTTCGGTCAACTGGACCACCGGCATGCTCCTCACGCCGGAGCATTTCCTCCGCCAGGACCGCTACATCGAGGAGCAGGTGGCGTGGTTGCTCCGCTACTGCATCCCGGTAAGCGGCCTGGTGGGTGGCGGCGTGCGCCTCGACCAGGCGGAGCAGGGACTCGCCAAGTTCGACCCCAAGGTCGAACTGCTGAACGACGGCGACCGGGTCCGGGTCTCGGTCCTCCGGGCCCGCGGCATCACGCCGAGCGGGGAACTGGTCGAGGTCGACGAGTCCCGGCCGGTGCAGGCCGACGTGGCCCGCGGCGACCTGGCCGGGGTGAGCGATCTGCTGGTCTACCTGGTCCGGCGGACCGAGAAGGAAGCCGATCCCGATTCGATCGGCACCGATCCCGCCAACCCGAACCAGGCGGCGCTGAGTCGGATCAAATACGAGGTCCGGCTCGGGATCACCGCCGAGCTGATGGCGTCGTCGATTGCGGTGGCCAAGGTTCGGCGGGCCTCCGAGTCGCTCGGCTTTGAACTCGACGGTCAGTACATCCCGCCCTGCGCCTCGCTGATGGCGCACAGTTCGCTCCACCACGCGGCCATCCGGCTCCAGTCCGACATCCGGCTCCTCGTCAACGAGTTCCAGCTCGTCCACGAAAAAGCGGGGCACTTCGCGGAGCGGACGGCCGCCCGGGGGCTCGACATCCGGAGCGATCTCGACATCCGGGCGTTCGTGGAACGAGCCGTCCTGGCGCTCGAAACCGCGGCCTACGAGACGGCCGACCTGACGGTGGCGCCGGTCCGGTTCTTCCAGCAGATCGATCGGGCCAGCCGACTCATTGCCCTGGCGCTTTCGCTGTCCGCGTCGAGCCGGCAGTTCTTCAAGGATCTGGGCGCCGTCGACGCGGCCTACACCGAGCTGCTCGACGCGGAGCAGGGGATGCTGGCCAGCCAGCGCGATCTCGATCGGCGCGAGGAGTTGAAGCCGGTGGTGGCGCGGGCCGCCGATACCATGCTCCGGCTCCGCCGTCTGGTCGAGGCGCTGGCGGGCAAGTACATCGACTATCGCCAGAATCGGGCGATCGAGTCGATCCGGTTCATGCTCGATCGGGACGGCGAACATTTCTACGAGGCGGTCACCGCGCCCAGTCACCCGCAGCGTGACGGCGACCTGCTGACCTTCGTGTTTACCCAGCTCGATCTGGCCGGCCGCCACGAGTACCGGGTGGTCCTCACCGGCGACCCCCGGGCCAACGCGCAGTGGGCCATCGGTCAGGAACTGAGCGTTACCGTGCGGGTCAATGCCTCGGGCGGACCGCGGCCCCCGATGACCCGCGCCGCCATGTGCGAGGTCGAGGGCCAGCGGAACTTTGCCGTCAACTTCGACACGCCGCAGGACGTTGCCACCATCGCCGGACTTACCGTGACGGTGCAGCCCGGTCAGGGGATCCGCGGGGCCGTGCTGTTCCGGCGCCGCCACGGGATGGTGAGCCCGGGCGCCAGCGGTGCCATGCCCCTGGCCGGCCCGCCATCGCAGCCGATGACCCCGGCGCCCGCGCCGGCGCACACCCCGACACCGACGTCCCCTCCGGGGCCACCCAAGATCACGCTGAAGCGCCCCGGCAAGCCTTGACCAGGAGGGGCGGCGCCGAGCCGCCCGGACGAGCCGTATGGATCTGAACCGACTGTCGATGGATCTCACCGCCGCGCTCGAGGAGTCGCGGCGGCTGGCCGCCAAGGCGGGGCTGGCGTACATCCAGGGCAATCACCTCCTGATCGCCCTGCTCCAACCGACCGGATCCCTCGGGCGGACCGCCTCGAAGGTCGGGCTCAATGCCGCGGCCGCGCTGAAGCGGATCGAGGAGCTGCCCCCCGGCGCCGATTCCGTCAAGGCGGAGCCGGGCCGGCAACCGGTGGCCGGCCGGACGCTCCGCGATCTGCTGGATCGTGCCACCGCCGCCGCCGACAAACGGGGCAGCCACACCGTCGGTCCGCTCGAGGTGATCCTCGGCGCCCTCGGGTCGGAACAGGCCCATCTCGGCCCCGCGCTCCGCGACGCCGGCTGGACCGAAGACAAGGTGACGGCCGCGCTCAAGTCACCCGAAGTGATGCAGCCGGCGGAGGAAAAATCGGCGGTGGCCGAGGGCAACGTCCTGGCCAAGTTCACCCGCGATCTGACCCAGGTGGCGCGGGACGGCAAGCTGATGCCGGTCATCGGCCGCGATGCCGAGACCCGGGCCGTCATCCAGACTCTCCTCCGCCGGACCAAGAACAACCCCGTCCTCGTCGGCGACCCCGGCACCGGCAAGACGGCGGTGGTCGAAGGTCTGGCCCTCCGGATCGTGGCCGGCGACGTGCCCGAGTCGCTCAAGAAATGCCGACTCCTGGCGCTCGACCTGACCGGCCTGGTGGCCGGCGCCAAATACCGGGGCGAGTTCGAGGAGCGGATCAAGGCGGTGGCCGACGAGGTCAGCGCCCTCGACGACGTGATCCTCTTCCTCGACGAGATCCACACCCTGGTCGGGGCTGGTGGCAACTCCGGCGGGATGGACGCGGCCAACATCCTCAAGCCCGCCCTGGCCCGCGGCGAACTCCGCTGCGTCGGCGCCACCACGTTCGACGAATATCGGGAATCGATCGAGAAGGACGGGGCCCTGGCGCGCCGGTTCGAGAAAATCGTTTGCGACGAACCCGACGACGAGATGACCCTGGCCATGCTCCGCGGCGTCAAGGGCCGCTACGAGTCGCACCACGGCGTGGCCATCACGGAGGAGGCGCTCCAGGCCACCGTCAAGATGGCGCGCCGCCACCTCCGCGACCGGTTCTTTCCCGACAAGGCCTTCGACGTCCTCGACGAATCCGCCGCCCGGATCCGGATGCAACGGGAGGCCAAGCCTAACGTGGTCGACGAGAAGGAGCGGGCCCTGATGCGGCTCCGCACCCGGCTCGAGGGCCTCAAGGCCAGCGGCGAAGGGGACGCCGCGGCGGTCGAGAAGCAGGTCAAGGCCGCCGAGGCCGAGCTGGCCGAGGTGATGGGTCGCTGGACCGAGGAAAAGACCGTTGCCGATGGCCTCACCGCCACCCGCAAAGCCCTGGCGGAGAAGAAGGCCGAACTCGAGGCCGCCGAAACCCGCGGCGACGTCGCCAAGGCGGCCGAAGTCCGCTACGGCGCCCTCAAGTTCCTCGGGGAGCAGGAAGCCGACCTGCTCAAGCGCCAGGAAGCCATCACCAAGAAGGGTGTGATGGTGCCCCAGGAAGTCCGCGCCACCGACATCGCGGACGTGGTGGCCCGCCGGGCCGGCATTCCGATTTCCCGGATGATGGAAAGTGAACGGGAACGGCTGCTCAAGCTCGAGGAGCGGCTCGGCACCCGGGTCATCGGTCAGCCGGAGCCGATCGAGGCGCTGGCCGAAGCGGCCCGCCGGATGCGGACCGATCTGCGGAAGAAGCGGAAACCCGCCTCGTTCCTCTTCGTCGGTCCCACCGGCGTTGGCAAGACCGAACTCGCCAAGGGTCTGGCCGAGGCGCTCTTCGACGACGAGAGCGCCCTGATCCGGATCGACATGGCCGAGTACAAGGATGCCGGCGCGATCTCGGGGCTGATCGGGTCCCGACCCGGACTGGTCGGCTCCGATCAGGGCGGGTTCCTGACCGAACAGGTCCGCCGGTCGCCCTACTCGGTGGTGCTCTTCGACGAAATCGAGAAGGCCCACGCCGAGGTGATGGATTTGATGCTTGGTCTCCTCGACGAAGGCCGGCTCACCGATGCCAAGGGCCGGCTCTGCGATTTCACCAACACCATCGTGCTCCTGACCTCGAACCTCGGCGTCAAGGAGGCCAACGCGGTCGCCACGACCTCGGAGGAGCGGCGCGACATCATCATGAAGGTGGTCCAGGCCACCTTGCGGCCGGAACTGTTCAACCGGTTGAGCGGGGTCATTCCCTTCAACTCGCTCGAGATGGACACCCTCGAGACGATTGTCGGGATCCACCTCAAGAGTCTCGGCGGCCGGCTCCACGACGAATACAAAGCCACCCTGGTCGTCGATCCCGATGCGGTGTCGCTGCTGGCGCGGCTGTCGTACGACCCGGCCTACGGGGCCCGGCCGGTGGAGCGGACCATCGATCGCCATCTCCTGAGCCCGCTGTCCCGCCTGATCATCGGTGGTGACGTCTCCGCGGGGTCGGTGGTGCGAGTGGTGAAGGATGGCGAGGAAGTGGTGCTGCTGGCCGGCACCCAGGCGGAAGTCGACGAAGAAGCGGTCAAGGTTCTGGCGGAGGCGGCGGCCCGCGCCAAGGCGGCACCCCCGCCGAGCGCCGGGGGCGGCGCGGCCTGAGGAGGGACGATGCGACGGTTGACGTTAGGCCTGGTGCTGCTGGCGCTGATGGCGCCAACGGCGGATGCCCAGATTCCGCTCCCGTTCTTCAAGAAAAAGAAGAAGGATCCAGCCGCCGAAGCGGCCGCCAAGAAAGGCCCCGAGGAAATCGCGGCGCCGGGGGCACCCAAACCCGCCGCCCCGGCCCCGGCCCAGGGCGCTGATTCGACGGCACCCGCCACCCAGAGTGGCGCCGCGCCCGCGGTGGCGGCGCCGCTCCCGGCGGCCGGCGGCGTCGATGCCCAAGGCCAGCGGATCCGGTCGCCCGAGGAGGAACAGGCGCTCAAGAACGCCATTGCCCAGGCGCTCGAAGCCGACCAGTCGGCCGACACGTCAGTGGCCCATATCCGCGAACGGATGGCCCGCTGGACCCAGGTCATGCTCCAGGATCCGAGCAACGTGGTGGCGCAGAGTTCCCTCCAGCAGGCCCGCGATGATCTCAAGGCCGCCAACGAACGAGCCCTCGCCACCGGCAAGGCCGATCAGGCCAGTCGCGACGTGGTGGCCCAGCGCCTCAATCAGGCCGAGATCGACATCCGGGCCAAGAACTGGACCACGGCGGAACAGCACCTCCGTTTCGTGCTCGACCAGGACAGCTCGAACCTCCGCGCCAAGAGCCTGATGGCCGAGATGCAGAAGGGGCGTCGTCTCGACGATCTCAAACGCCAGGCGATGTACCTGATTCCGGTGCTGGTGATCCTGGCGGCGGGACTGGTGGCGGTGGTGAAGTTCGGCGCCAAGTACCGGGAGGACCGGCAGCGCAAAGCGGATGAGGTGGCCGCCAAGCGAGCCGCGGTGCTCCAGATCGTCGACGGGGTGGGGCGGGGCAAACTCGTCACCATCGACAAAGACAAGCCGATCTTCAAGATCGGCGCCGCCATGGGCGCGGCCGACGCCGAGAAGAACGATCTGGTCGTCAGCGACTCGGCCCAGCAGGTTTCCCGCTTCCACTGCACCCTGGTCCGCAAGGACGGCGACTACTACCTCGTCGACTCGAGCATGAACGGCACCGCCGTCAACGGCGAGGCGCTCAAACGGGGCGACCACCACCTTCTCGAAGATGGTGACGAGATCACCATCGCCGCCGTCTCCCGGCTCAAGTTCCTCCACACCTGACCGACCCGATCCTTCCCGC
>CADEGB010000066.1:0-6805 GCA_902826755.1 uncultured Gemmatimonadota bacterium | reverse complement strand
ACCGGCCGCTGCCGTGGCGCCTGGCCGTGATCGCGATGCGCCAGGTGCTCGATGCCACCGCCTGGCTTCACGCCAACGGCGTCATGCACCGCGACATCAAGCCGTCGAACGTGCTCCTGATGGCGGACGGGACCGTCCGACTCGCCGATCTCGGCGTCGCCGCTCACGGCCATCCGCCCCGGGCGCTTCCCGAGGATTGGGTCGAAGAGGAGATCGGGACCTTGGGGTACGCCGCGCCCGAATTGCTCGCGGCGCCGATGACGGCCACGCCAGCCGTCGATGTCTACGCGGTGGGTGTCACCTTGTTCGAAGCCGTGTCGGGCCGCTTGCCCCATCCGATGGCGGCCGGCGAGTCCGAGGCGGACCTCCGCCGTCGCCTTGCCGCCGGTGCCGAGCCGCTGTCTCTCGCCGACCTCGACCGCGAGTTGCCGCGTTCCCTGGTCGACACCGTCGCCCGCGCGTTGCGGTCCGATCCGTCCAGCCGGTTTCCAACGGCCGCCGCCATGGCCGCGTCGCTGCCCTGAAGGATCAGGGTTTGACGGTCCACTTGTCCCGTCGGTCGCGGAAGCGGTCGACGTGGAGATGGAGGCCAGTTCCCGCCCGGTCGCTCCAGCCCCGCGCCATCGCCGCGCGAATCTGGGCCTGAAGGATCGCGTCTTTCGAGAAGTCCTTGACCCGAATCCCGGCCCGTCCGAAGGCCCCGATCAGGAACGCGATCTCCGCCTGGGTCAGGTCCCGAACCCGGATGTCGATGGCGCTCCGCGGTCCATAGAGCGACACGTGCTCCGCGTGGTCCTGTCCGGTGATCGTGAACCGCCGCTGGTAATTCGCTTCGAACGAGGACTGGACCGCGCCGATGGCCGTCTGGAACTGGTCCGCGGTGAGATTGGAGCTGAGTGCCCGGCTCAGGTCCGTGGCCTTTCCGGTGGAGGCCCGGAGGCCGGAGGGCGGCCGGAGCCGGGCCTGCTGGTAGATGTCCTGGACCGTCTTGGCGACCGTGTTGATGCTCTGCGCCACCCACTCGTTCCGGGCAATCGGGCTCGCCTCCAGAATCGTGATCGCTTCGGCGAACTGCCGGAGAGCCTCGTCGGTGAGGCCCAAGTCGAGCAGCGTGGCGCCCCGCTCGATGTTCCGGGTCGACTCCAGCATCAGGCTGTCGTAGATCCGCCCTTCGATTTCGGTCAGCGGCGGCGGGCCGCCCTGGTCCTGGCTGCCGGTCTGAATGATCCGCACGAGCACCACGCCACCGTAACCGACGGCCCCGACGATCAGGGCAATGGCCACCCACCCCCAGATCGGAAAGCCCACCCGCTTCGACTTGGGCCGCCGCGGCCGCTTCCACCACGGACGCTTCCGGGCCGGGGCACCCTCATAGATCGGTTCGGCCGGCTCCTCTTCCGCCGGCTTGGCGCGGGGGGCGCCGGTGACGAATTCGAACCGCGCCGTGGGCCCGAGGTCGATGACCGCCGCGTCGATGAGTTTGGTCGGGCCGCTGATCGGCCGGCCGTCGAGCCGGACCACCGTGGCGCTCGAGTGGGGCGAGAGGTAGTAGCCGTCCTCCCGCTCGCTGATCGAGGCGTGTTTCTCCGCGATCCCGGGGAGGTAGAGCCGGAGCGCGCTGCTGGCGGCCGAGCCGAGCCAGAACGGCGACCGGTCGATGGCCGTCGGCGACCCCTGGGTGGGGGCGACCGGGACGAGGCGGGGTGCGGGCATGGTGCTGGAAGATGGGCGGCGGGAGGGCGGGCCGCCAACACCCGCCAGGGTCAGCCGTACCGGGTCTCCACCTCGAGGACGTCGAGGGTTCGCTGATAGAGCCGGTCGACCTCGCCGTGGTCGGGGCCGATGGCGGTGAGCCCGAGCTTGCCATGCTGGGACAGGGCCCCGATCAGGTGGAACAGGACGCCCGACTCGGCTCGATCGCTGTAGTGGAGCCGGTTGACGGTGACAATGTCGATCAGGTCCTCCGGCAACAGCCCACGATACCGGGGAGACTTGAGGTTGTCGGTGGCCCGGTAGCAGAGGACCCGCCCACTCTGCGATCGGAAGGAGCCGTCGGGCACGAGGGCGCCGTCACTCAGGAACCGAAGAGCCAGGAACGGATGGGTGGTGCCGCCCATCCGGAGGTTGATCTCGATGGCGGCCAGCTGCCAGGGCCCCATGTCGGCGCCCCGCCAGGCCAGGAAATCGACCCCGAATCGGCTCACCACTCCGCGATCGGCAAGGACCCGACCGATTCGGAGCGCCGCGGTCATGACCCGCTCGCGGTACCCGTCGTCCGCGGGGAACCGGCAGCCCAGGAAGACCTGTCCCGACTCCCCGCCGAGTATCTGGTCGTGGGTCGAGATCGGGATGAGTTCGCCCTCTGGTCCGCTCCGGAGCTGCGCACTGGGCGACCGCACCACCGGTGCCTCCAGGAACTCCTCGACTATCCCGCCCATCGACCGGAACTTCTCGAAGTACGCCCCCGCCGATTCGTCCGGCGCCACGAACCGGAGCCCGGCCACCGCGGCGCCGATCGCACCCGGGTCGGCGGCCGCGGGATAGCGGAAAATCGCGTTGCCCTCGCCCGAAAAGCTCTCGTTCAGCTTGACGACCGCCTTCCGGATGGCCGGGCGCCGGACCCGCAACTCGACCAGGGCCCGGGTCACGTCGTCCTCCGAGGTCAGGTCCTCGAACCCCGCGGGATGATCCACCCCCGCTTCCCGGAAGACCTTCCGGCTTCCCGATTTGGTGCCCAGCCCGCTCAATTCGGGGTCGCAGCCGTTCAACGGGATCCCGAGCAGCACCGCCAGCTTCCGTTCCAGCGGGGTGCCGGCAAACACCGTGAGGTAGGCTCGCTCCCGGTCGGGGATGGCGCACCGGATCCGCTCGATCAACCGGGGGCGCTCCAGGATCTTCTCGGTCAACGACCGGGGCGACGCGTCGTGGGCGCACAACATCGTGAGCCGGCTCCGGGCGTGGCTGGCCGGCACCCCCGCCAGCATCTGGAGGTAGTACTCGAGGATGACCGGATGGACCGGTTGCGAGGTGACGTAGACCACCCGGGCCCGGGGGTTCCGGAGCCGGATCAGGAGGAACAGGAACCGCTCCTCGTAATACCCGGCGCCCTCCAGCTTGAGGAGTTCGCGCTGATCCAGGGTCATCGACGGCACCACCACCGACGTATGCGGCTCGTCCAGGCCAACCGTCAGCGGTCGCCACAGCCGAGCCAGCGTCGGCTTGAGCCGCTCGAAGGCGGCGAGTTCCTGGTCCAGCGTCAACGACGACGCGAACGGGGGCTTCGGGATCACGGCATCCGACGATAAAGGAGCGCTTAAGCCACCGGCGGACGCCGGACTCCCGCAACGTTGGCCCGGAGGCCGGGCCGGGTCAATGGCTGGCCGACCCGCCGCGGCGACCATCCGGATATCTTTATATTCGTCGTCGATCCGTTCCACCCCCCGCGGAGTACCGATGAGCGTCGTCCGTCTTCCGCTCCTGATCTGCCTAACGTTGATTCCGCGCCCCGCGGTGGCCGCCCAGGACGGGCCGATCACCATCGTGGCGGGGCGGGTCCTCGACGGGCGGGGCGGATCGCTCAAGAACGCCACGGTCGTCGTCGACCGCGGCCGGATCCTCCGGATCGAGCCGCGCCCGGTGGAGCGGCCGACGTTCTCGTTCCCCAACGGCACCCTGCTCCCCGGACTGATCGACGCGCACGTGCACCTCGGCGCCTATGTCAACGGCCGGGGCCGGATGCACACCGACGACGACGGCGACACCCCCGCCCAGCAGGCGCTGGCCGGAGCCGCCAACGCCCACCGAACGCTCCTGGCCGGCTTCACCACCGTCGCCAGCATCGGCGGGCCGGAAGACCGCGACCTCCGGGACGCGATCGGCCGGGCCGACCTCCCGGGTCCCCGGGTGCTCACCAGTCTCGAGCCCATCACCGATCCCGCCCTGACCCCCGATCAGCTCCGCCAAGCCGTCCGGGGCCGAGTGGCGGCCGGAGCCAATCTCATCAAGGTCTTCGCCTCGCGGAGCATCCGGGAGGGCGGGACCCAGACCCTGTCCGATGCCCAGCTCGCGGCGGTCTGTGGCGAGGCCCGCTCCGCCGGCGTCTTTGCCGTGGCGCATGCCCACAGCCCCGAGAGCATCCGGGCCGCCACCCTCGCTGGCTGCCACCAGATCGAGCACGGGGTGTTCGCCACGACCGAGGTGCTTGGCCTGATGGCGGAGCGAGGGACTTACTTCGATCCCCAGTGTGCCCTCATCTTTCGGAACTATCTGGACAACCGGAAGTGGTTCCAGGGACTCGGGAACTTCACCGACGAGGGCTTTGCCGCCATGGAGCGAGCCATCCCGCTCGCGATTGCCGTCATTCGGAACGCCATTGCCACCCCCGGCCTCAAGCTGGTCTACGGGACCGACGCCGTCGCCGGCGCCCACGGCCGGAACGCCGAGGACCTGGTCTGTCGGGTCCGCCAGGCGGGGCAGCGGCCCATGGATGCCCTCGTCTCGGCCACCCGGATCACGGCCGAGGCACTCGGAGTCAGTCGGGAAACCGGGTCACTGGCTCCCGGCCTGGCCGCCGATCTGATCGTGGTGGCAGGCAACCCGCTCGACGACATCTCCGCGGTCAACCGGGTTGTCTTCGTGATGAGGGCCGGCCAGGTGTACCGCCATGATCCCACCCTTGCCGGCAACCGGACCCTGCAATGACGCCCGTCGAGTGGTTGGGACCGATCGTGACGCTCGCCGGTGGCCTGCTGGTCGGAGCCATCCTTGGCGGGTTCTTGGTGGCCTGGCGGGCTCGCCGCCGCCAGGCGGCGCTCGAATACCGCTGGGAAAGCCGGGCGCAGGCGGCCGATGCCGAACTGGCCTGCAACCGGCTGGAGCAGGCCCGCCTCATGTCCGAGCGCACGGCGCTCGAGACCGACCTCGCGGTCCTCAACGATACCGTCAACGCGCAGCATGACGAGATCACCGCCTATCGGACCGCGCTCCAGGACGCCGGCCGCCAGCGGGATCTGGCCCGCCGCCGGGCCGAAGCCGCCATCGATGAGTTGGTCCATACCAAGCTCCAGCTCGACGAAGCCCAGGCCGCCCAGGCCGATCACGAAACCCGCCTCGGCGAACTCAAGGCCCTGATCGGGCAGCGATCCGTCCTGGTGACCCGGCTCGAGCAGGCCGCCAAGGCCCGCGCGGATGCGGAATCCACGGCCACCCGGTTGACGGTGATGGTCCAATCGCTCGAGCAACAGCTCCGCCAGGCGGGGGACGAGACCCGGGCCGACCGGGAGCGGGCCGATCTGACCCGCGCCGGCGTGGCGGCCCAGGTCCTCGAACGCCAACGCCGCCTCGAACAGGTCGAGGCCGATCGCGACCGGCTCGACGCCGAGATCCGCCAGCTCGAAGCCCGAACCGCCGAACTCACCGCGGCGGTGGCCCTCGCGGACGGACGGACCCGGGCCGCGGAGCTGCGCCGCGAGGAAGAAGTGGCCCGGCTCGAGGCCCAACTGGGCAGTCTCCAGGCCCAGGCCGAGCGCCTCGAGCCACTTCGGCGTCAGGTGGCCGACCGGGAGGAGCTGCTCCGATCCCTGGCCCGGGAGCGGGACGACTCCGCCGCGGCCCTGGTCCGGCAGGAACGGGAACTCCGCGCCGAGATCGAGCGACTCACCGGGCTCCTCGCCGAGGCCACCGTCCGCGGCCGCCGGCTCGGCGAACGGGAAGTGCGCCTCGCCGAAGTCGAGGCCCGGCTGGCCGCCGCCCTCAAGGAGCGGGATCACTACCAGACCGCCGAACGGGCGGCCGTCGGCCGGATTGCTTCGCTGTCCGCCGAGCTGCGGGAACGGGACATCCGCTTCCGGACCCTGCTCGACGATCGGCGGACCGTCGTCGAGGCCGCCCAGTCGGAAATCGGCCGGCTCCGCGACGAGATCGACCGCCTGAAGCTGCCTCCCTTCGGAAACCTCGATCCCGCGTCCGAGGCGGTCGACGAGTCGTCCGAGTTGTACGGAACCGGGGCCGGTGCCGCCATCCTGGCGGCCCCGAGGCCGCTCAGCTTCGACGCCGAGCCGGAGCCCACGCCTTCCGGCGACGACCTGAAACGCATCTCCGGCATCGGTCCGGCCATCGAGCGGGCCCTCCAGGTCCGAGGGGTCACCACCTTCCGACAGATTGCCCAGTGGACCGACGCCGACATCGATCACTTCGGTTCCGAACTCGGCTCCTTCCGCAACCGGATCCGCCGCGACCGCTGGATCGAGCAGGCCCGCCGCGAACACGAACTGGCCCACGGCGAACACCTCGAGCCCTGACCGCACGTCGCCCGACCAGCCTCAACGGCGGCGCCCCCAGCCCCTCTCCTGACCCGCGGGTCCTGATATATTCCCGCCCTTCGGGAGGCAGGGACATGACGCGTTGCAGAATCGGGGCGGCCCTGGTGGCCGGCCTAACGGCCATCGGGTGTTCGGGAACCGCGGGATCCCCCGCCAGCCAGGTGATGGTGGCGCCGGAAACCGGGGAACGCCACCTCGCCAACATCCGCCAGCTCACCTTCAGCGGGAACAACGCCGAGGCGTACTTCTCGAAGAACGGGAAGCAGCTGATTTTCCAGCGCCAGGAAAAGGTCGACGAGGGCTGCGACCAGGAGTATCTGATCAACGTCGACGGTTCGGGCCTCCGCCGGATCTCGAACGGCTGGGGTCGGACCACCTGCGGCTTCTTCTACGCCAACGACCAGCGGGTGCTCTACAGCTCCACCTTTGCGGCAAACCGGGCCTGCCCCCCGCCGCCCGATCAATCCGCCGGGTACGTCTGGCCC
>CADEGB010000065.1 GCA_902826755.1 uncultured Gemmatimonadota bacterium | reverse complement strand
CGGCGTAGCGCCACCCCAGAGTCCGATACACGTTGGTGGCGCCCAGATTCCCACTCCCCACCGTCCGGAGGTCAATCCCCCTGGCGGCGCGGGCCACCCAATAGCTGGTCGGGATCGCGCCCACGAGATAGGCGGCCGCCAGCCAGAGGGCCACCGTCATCGGGCGGCTCCCTTGCGGGCCCGGAGCTTGAGCCGAATGGGCACGCCCTCGAATCCCCACGCCTGCCGGAACCCCTTGATCAGGAAGCGCTGATAGTGCTCGGGCACGTCGTCCGGGCGGTTGCTGATGATCGCGAACGTGGGCGGCGCCACCGCGATCTGGGTGGCGTAGAGGAGTTTCACCTCTTCGCCCTCTTTCTGCGGGGGCTGGTTGCGGGACATCAGGGCTTCGAGCACCTGGTTCACCTCCGCGGTGGCAACCCGGCGACCGCGAGACTCCGCCACCGCCACGATCTGGTCGAGCACCTGCCGCGCCCGCTGGCCGGTCTTGGCGGAGAGGTACACGAACGGCACGTCGGCCAGAAACGGCGCCTTCTCGACCACGATGGCGTGGCCCCGCGTGGCCGTGTTGGACTCCTTCTCCTCGACCAGGTCCCACTTGTTCACGGCCACGATCAGTCCCTTGCCGTGGTCCCAGGCCTCACTGGCGATCCGGAGGTCCTGATGGTGGACGCCGATCGTGGCGTCGACCACCAGCACGCACACTTGGGCTTCCTCCATGGCCCGTCGGGTCCGGACGGTCGAATAGAACTCGACGTCGTCGTCCACTCGTGACTTCCGACGAAGCCCCGCCGTATCGATGAACCGGATCGTCTGGCCGTGGTAGTTGAGCTCGGTGTCGACGGCGTCCCTGGTCGTACCCGCCACTGGGGACACGACATACCGCTCCTCGCCGAGCAGCCGGTTGGCCAGCGACGATTTGCCCACGTTGGGCCGACCGACGATCGCCACGGCCACGCCCTCGGCCAGTTCGTCGGCGCTGGCCGGCGGCAGCAGTTCCACGACCCGGTCGAGGAGATCGCCGCTGGCCTTGCCGACCGCCGCGGAGACCGCCAGCGGCTCGCCGAGTCCCAGCCGATAGAGTTCGGGATCGAAGGAAACCCGAGGCAGATGGTCCAGCTTGTTGGCCACCAGCAGAATCGGCCGGCGGGCCCGGCGGAGTTGCTGGGCAATGGCCTCGTCGAGCGGATGCAGCCCTTCTTTGGCGTCGACCACGAACAGGATGACGTCGGCCTCCTCGATCGCGAGTTCGGCCTGGCGCCGGATGGCCCGATCCATCGCGTCGTCGGAGTCCGGCACCATCCCGCCGGTGTCGACGATCCAGAACGCCCGGCCGTTCCACTCGACGTCGCCGAAGTGGCGGTCGCGAGTGGTGCCCGCCTCGTCAGCGACGATGGCCTCGCGACCACCCACCATCCGGTTGAAGAGGGTGGATTTCCCGACGTTCGGGCGGCCCACGATGGCAACGGTCGGCTTACTCATCGAGCACGTCCAGGAAGGACTTCGAAAACCGGATCGGCATCGGCACCGCGCCGGCCAGATCGGTTGCCGGCATGCTGTCGATCAGCAGCCGATCATCGTTGATCGCCTCGCCCGGCACCAGGGCCAGGTCGAGGTCGGTCCGGTCCCGCAGGGCGGCGACGATATCGCGACCGGGCAGGAGTCCGGCGGTGGTGACGCGCGGCCCGAACAGGGTGTTCTCCACCACGATGAGTTCCACCGTGGCGCCGGAGGCCCGGGCCAGTGGCTCCAGCACCTGCGGCATCAGCGCGCCCATCGAGGTCCCGGTCACCACGCCGATCCGTTTCCCACGCCAGACCTCGAACGCCTCCGCGCCGGCCGCGATTTCTCGCTGGAGGAATCGAACGGCGCCGACCCCGTTCTCGACCTGTTCGAAGCCTCCATAGAAGGACGCCGGCGGCAAATCGAGCCCGGCCCGGAGGTACAGTTCGTCGGCCCCGTACACCCAGGTCATTCCCCGCTCCGCGCGGGCCCGAGCGCCCCACCGCTCCACGGTCCCGACCGCCGCCTGGCACTCGGCCGCCGTCGGTTCCCGGCAGAGGTGGTGCTTGCTGAACTCGGTCAGGCCCACCGGGACGACCGACACGCTGAGGACCTGGAGTCCGAAGCCGAACAGATCGGCCAGCGACCGGTCGAGGACCGCCCCATCGTTGACGCCGGGCGACATGACGATCTGGGTGTGGAACGAGATCCCGTGGCTGGCAAAGAGCCGGAGCTGCTCGAGGATGTCCGGTGCCGTCGGATTCCGGAGGAGGTACCGACGGGTCACCAGGTCGGTGGCATGCACCGACACGTACAGCGGCGACAGCCGGTAGGCGATGATCCGGTCGACGTCCTTCGGCTTCAGGTTGGTGAGGGTGGCGAAGTTGCCGTACCGGAAGGACAGGCGGTAGTCGTCGTCCCGGATGTACAGCACCTCCCGGAGGCCGGTTGGATTGCCATCCACGAAGCAGAAGTCGCACCGGTTGGCGCAGCGCCGGATCCTGGGGGGCTCGAGCGAAAGGCCGATCGGATCGTCCAGATCCCGCTCGATCTCGAACTCGAACTCGGTGCCGTCGGGCTGCCGGACGTGGAGGGTGAACTCCTCGTCGGCGGTGTGGTATTCCCAGTCGAGGAAGTCCTCGAGATCGTTGCCGTTGACCGAAACCAGCTCCGATCCGGATACCAAACCGAGTTCCTCGGCGATCGATCCCGGGCTGACGGTGGCAACGCGAATCATAGCCGGAAAGATGGCCCTATTTTGTTATTTTATCAAGACTTACCCCTTCTCATCTCACCTCGTTTCGAGCCAATGTCGCCGCCCAGGTTACCCCGCCGGGCCGCGTCGGTGATCGCCAGGACACCGGGGTGCGAGATCCGCCGTTCCACGGAGATCGCGTAGACCTGCTCCCGAGCCCCGTCGGCGGGCCCGATCGAGCGAACCCGGTAGCGGCGGACCACATCGTCGGCCACGGCAGTCGGGGCCGCGAAGGCCCCAATCCCCCGCTCCCCGAACACCTTCAGCACGGCGCTGTCGTCGATCTCGGCCCGGATGGCCGGGACCAGGCCGCGGGCGGCCAGCCACGAATCAAGGGTCCGCCGAAGGGAGGTGTTCGTCGTGGGCGCCAGGAGGGGGGCGCCGTGGAGGCTGCCTGGAAAGCCCCGCCGGAGTCGGCTGGCCAGGCGGGGGGCGGCAAAGAAGGTGATGCCGCTTTCAAGAACCAGGTGGCTGAACGTGCGGACCGGAACGGACGAGGGCGCCGGGGCGTCCGCAAACACCACGTCGATCTCGTGGATGGCCAGGTCGGCAAGGAGCCGATCGAGCTTTCCTTCCATCACCACGACCCGGCTGGCGCCGGGACCGTCCAGAGCGGGCCCGAGGAGCCGGTGCACCAGCAGTTTGGGCAAGGCGTCGACGACCCCAATGCGGAGGGGCGCCCGGTGGTCCGGGATGCTCCCGGCCAGGGTGTCTTGGAGTTCTCGACCGAGGGTGAAGATCTGCTCGGCGTAGCGGGCCACCACTCGCCCGACCTCGGTCAGCTCGAGCCGGCGCCCCCGCCGACTGAACAGCGCCACCCCGAGCGAGCGTTCCAGGGTTTTGATCTGCGCGCTGATGGCGGGTTGGGTCAAATGGAGGACCCGAGCCGCCTCCGCCAGACTGCCCTTGGTGGCCACCGTCCAGAAGTACAGGAGGTGATGATAGTTGAGCCAGGCCATGGCGGAAAATCTAAGTGATTCATCCTTTGATTCAATTTCTGTAATTGACTTCGGGTTCCCCCTACCGGAAACACGAACGGCCACCCGCAAGGGGTGGCCGTTCGATTATTCAAGAGCGGGCGACCGGGCTCGAACCGGCGACATTCAGCTTGGGAAGCTGACGCTCTACCAACTGAGCTACGCCCGCAAGGAACTCAAGGGTGGAAAGATGGATCCCCCCTCGAAGTCAGGCAAGAGGAGGGCCCCGGCCGTCCGGCCCGAGCCCTCCCCTCCCCACCCTACTTCTGCCGATACCGCCAGCCCGCGATGTCGGCGCCTTTCATCTCGACGCTGAAGCTGTGGCTCGCGCCCGGCGTCAGCAGCGGGATCTGGACTTCCTTGCTCTCGACCACCGAACCGGCCGCAGTGACGAACTCCACCACCAGCGTGGTGGCCGCCGCCTTGATGGGTTTGCCCTGGGCGTCGCTCGGATTCCGCCCGGTGGCGGTGCCGTCGAGCTTAGCCCCGGTCCGCCCGAGTTGGAAGCCGGTCATCTCGATCGTAATCGGCAGCCCGACCAGCTTCTCGGCCGCCTTGAGCACCTCGGCGTCCTTGCCCAGGCCCTTCTGCCCCTGACCAAGCAACCGGTACACGTCCTCGTTCATCGGCTCCATCTCGACGAGCTTGGCCGCCGTCTCGACGAGTTTGTCGTGCGCCTTCACCGCCAGATACGCGTTGGCGAGGTTGTAGACCGCGTCCCGACTGTACGGATTCCGCTTGACCGCCGCGCCGAACGCCTTGGCGGCCTCGTCGTACTTCTGGGCGTTGAACGCGGCCACCCCGATCGCCAGAATGTCCTGGGTGTCGAGCGAATCCAGGTTCTGCTTCGACATCTCCGCGATCATCGAGTTCTCGAGCGAGTCCGCGCTGCTGGCCATCCCGGCGCCCCGGTACGACTGCGCCAGGGCCTTCCGGGCGTCCATGTTGTTCGGTTCCCAGGTCAGGTACTTCTGGAGGACCGGAATCGCATCCTTCTGGCGGTTGATCCGCTGATACATGAGCGCCAGGTTGAGCGCGTTCGAGTTCCGATCCGTGATCATCGTGGTGTCGGTCTTGGCGCCCTCCTCCGCGATCACGAGTGCCTTGGCGAAGTACACGGCCGCGCTGTCTTCCTTGCCCGCGTTGGCGAACAGCACGCCGAGGTTCGACACGACATGCGGGAGCTTGGAGAAGAGCCGGTCGGCGTCCCGAAAGAGGACGATGGCCCCCTCGATGTCGCCGGCCTTCTGCTTCTCGAGACCCGCGTTGGCGAGCTGGGCCCAGTTGTTCTGCCGATACTGGTCAATGTCGATCTCACACTGGGGCTGCAGCTCCTGCGCCTTCCGGAACGCCGAGTCGACCCCACCGACATCCCCCTGCATCAGGTAGACCCGGGCGAGGTAGTACCAGGCGGCCGCGTTGGTCCCCTGGCTTTCCTTGGCGATGCCCTGGAGGATCAGGTCTTTGGCCTGAGTCAGCTGGGCCGCCCGATCGGCCTTCGGATCGTGGGCCTTCTTGAGGGCGTTGAGGCCTTTGTCGACGCTGCCCTGCGCCTTCATCGGGCAGAGCGGCACGTTGAACTTCGGAGGCTGCAGCTCCGCCAGCTTCGGCTGGAGGATGGGGCTCTGGGCGAAAGCCGTTCCCGCGACCGCGGTGGCGAGCAGCCCAGACCAAATGCCTTTCATCGTCATGACTCCTTCGGGTTGGCTGAGACACGGGGCGTGGCGGCCGGAGCGGCGGCGCGGACCGTGTGAAGGGCTTCTTCCTGAATGATACGAAACAGCTGGTGCGCGGGTTGACCGGTCTTGCGGGCAATCGCGACCACGTCGTCGAACTCCGGCTTGACCCGGGGACCGTCCGGGGCAAAGACCGTCTTGATCCGGACGGGATCGCCGGTCGGGCCGATCATCGTCCAATGTTCCCGGCCAAGGGTCGACCGGGCAATGGCCCACCGGCGGATGCCGGCCGTGGTGCTGTGACGAAAGAACGCCTCGCCGACCCGATCCGCGAGCCCCTCGGGCACGATCGCTTCGACCCGGTACCCGATCCGCCCCTTTTTCATTTGGGTCGGCCAGGTCTGGACGTCGATGGCGCCCGCGGCCGTCAAGGCATCACGCAACGGGTCGAGGTATTCCGGGTTGAAGTCGTCGAGATCCGTGGCGACCACCACCAGCGTTTCGGCCGGCTCGTCGAGCGGTTCCCCGATCGTGAGCCGGAGGGTGTTGGCGTAGCCCTCCGGGTCGCGACCGCCGGCCCCCCACCCCTGGGCGGCCGGGCGCCAGGCGCGGTCGGGCAGCGGCCCCGTCACCAGCGTCCGCAACAACGCCGCGCCCGTGGGCGTCGTTGCTTCGCCGCGGACCGGGCCGTTCGGCGCAACCACCAGACCTTCGACCAGGATAGCGGTGGCCGGCGTCGGAACCGGGAGATTCCCGTGCGCCGCCCGAACCCAGCCCTGACCCAGCGCCACGGGGCGGGTGTGAATGGCGGTGATGCCGAGTTGCTCGAAGCCCTCGACCGCGCCGACGATGTCGATCAGCGCGTCCATGGCGCCGACCTCGTGCAACGCGACGTTGTCCGGCGCCACCCCGTGGATCCGTCCCTCGGCCTCCGCCAGGAGACGAAAGGCCGCGGTGGCGCGCGCCTTGACCGCGTCGCTCAACTCGGCCCGGGCAATCATCGCCAGCAGTTCCCCGACGTGGCGATGCGGGTGCCCGCCATGGCCGTGATGGTGATGCTGATGGTCCCCATGATCGTGGGGATGGTGGTGCAGGTGCCCGCCGTGCTGGTGATCGGCGTGGGCTTGGTGCTGCGCGGACGGCTGATGGCCGGGCCTCCCAGGCTCGGGGACGTGTTCAAAGACGTCCGGCGGGCCCTCGGTTGCACCGCCCACCCGCACCGTGACCTTGGTGGACCGCATCCCGCAGCGCATCACGTCCGCGATTTCGACTTCGGTGCTCGCGAGCCCGAGACGCGCCGGAAGCCCTCGGAGCCACGCCGGGGTGCACCCGACGTCGATCAAAGCGCCCAGCAGCATGTCGCCGCTGATACCGGCGGCCGGGTCGAGCAGAGCGAAACGACGAGCGGACATAGACTTAGAAATATCGCCCGCAAACCGGTCCGGGGCAACCGGGGCGGTCGGGAGGTGACGCGGTCCGGCCAGCCAGCCCAACCTCAGCGATAGAGCCAGCCGGCTCCCGTGTTGAACAGCACGATCCGATCACCCGACGCGATGGTCCCCTGCGCCCGAAGGACGATCGCCGCCGCGAGCGCCGCCCCGCCCTCGGGTGAGAAGTCGATACCCTCTCCGGCAGTGCCGGCGGCGGCGGCATCGGCCAGGGTCTGGTCCGGAACCGCCACCGCCCCGCCCCGGCTCTCCCGCAGCGCGGTCAGCATCAGCCGATCGCCAAGCGGGCCGGGCACCCGAAGCCCGCTCGCCACCGTCCAGGGATTCTCCCACGCGACGCAATCAACCCGTCCCTCCGAAAACGCTTTCACGACCGGGGCGCACCCATCCGACTGGACCGTGAACATCCGGGGCATCGGGCCGGACACCCACCCCGCGGCCGCCAGTTCGGCAAAGACCTTCCACATCCCGATCAGACCGGTCCCCCCCCCGGTCGGATAGATGATCACGTCGGGCAAAGTCCACCCCAGCTGCTCCACCAGTTCCAGCCCCATCGTCTTCTTGCCTTCGATCCGGTACGGCTCGCGCAGCGTCGACAGGTCGAGCGCCCCCGATTCCGCCGCATAGGCGCGGCTGGCCTTGCCGCAGTCGCCGATGTGGCCGTCGAGAAGGTGGAGATCCGCGCCGAAGGCCCGGATCTGCGTCAGGATCGGGGCCGGTGTCGTCTTGGGCGCGTAGACCCGAACTCGCGCTCCGGCGCGGGCCCCGTACGCGGCGGCGGCCACCCCCGCGTTCCCGGCGGTCGGGAGAGTGAACGTCGTGGCCCCGGCCGCGACGGCCCGCGTCACCGCCGCGCAGAGGCCGCGCGCTTTGAACGAACCGGTCGGATTGGTCCCTTCGTCCTTGACCCACAGGTCGTCGAAGCGGTGTTCGGCCGCGAGGCGCGGAACCCGGAGTAGTGGCGTTTCTCCCTCGCCGAGCGAGACGGGTTCTTCGCCCGGCACGAGCGGCAGGAAGGAGCGGAACCGCCACATGCCGGGGCCACCGGGGTGATCGCGTTCGGTCAGCGGGTGGTGGCGATCCGGATAGCGAACCAGCCACGGTTTGCCGCAGGCGTCACAGACGGTGGGGAGCCCGGTCGGGTCGCGGGTGATGCCGCAGAGAGAGCACTCGAGATGCCAGTCCATGGTCGACTCGTTTGGTCGGTGAGCGTGGTCCGTCGTCACGTTGTTCGGAGATGCTCGAGGATCCGTTCGGCCAAGGTGGCCGAGAAGCCTTGCAGACTCGCGATCTCGCCGGCACTCGCCGATTTGACGCCGGCCAGGCTCCCGAACCGTTCGATCAACGCCCGCCGTCGAGTCGGACCCACGCCGGGAATCGTGAGGAGCGCCGACGTGATCGTCCGTTCGGTCCGGCGCTTCCGGTTGTAGGTCACCCCGAACCGATGGGCTTCGTCGCGGGCCCGTTGGAGCAGTCGGAGCCCCGCGTGGCGGCGCGACAGGCGGAGGGGCTCGGACTGACCGGGAACGAAGATCTCCTCGTCGCGTTTCGCAAGCGAGATGAACGGGATGGCCGGAACCCCGACGGCGCGGGCCGCATCGAGCGCGGCGCCGAGTTGTCCCTTGCCGCCATCGATGACCACCAGATCCGGAAGCGGATCATCCTCGGCCATCCGGCGGGAAAAGTAGCGGGAAATCACCTCATGGACCGCCGCGAAGTCATCCTGCTGTGCCACACCCTTGATCTTGAACTTCCGGTATTCGGCCTTCCGGGGACGGCCCGCCTCGAACCAGACCAACGAGCCCACCGTGTCGCGGCCCTGGTTGGTCGAGATGTCGACGCAGATGAGCGTCCGTGGCACGGTCGGGAGCCCGAGGGCGCGACCCAGCGCATACACCGGATCATCGGCACGTTCGGCGGTTTCGAAGGACTCGAGCTTCAGGCTCTCGAGCAGGTGGCGGGCGTTCTGGTCGGCCAGGTCGAGCCACCGCCGGGCCGTGCCCCGCTGCGGAATGGCCCAGTCGACGTCGCCGAAGATGGTCCGGACCTGGTCGAAATCGCTCGGGGCAAACGGAAGGACCGCTCGCCGAGTCCGACCCTCGGCCAGCAGGTAGTAACGGATCAGGAAGTGCTCGAGGATGGTGACATCCTCCTCTTCCTCGAGATTGTCGAGGATCCGATGATCGCGGGCAATCAGCTTCCCATCGCGGACCCGAAGCAGGACACAGACCGCATCGTCGCCGTCGCGAGCGTAGCCGATGACATCCGCGTCACCGCCCGCCATCAACTCGACCGTGCCAGGCGCTTCGAGTTGGTCGAGCCACTTGAGGGCGTCGCGCAGGTCCTTGGCCCGCTCGAAATCCTCCCGGCCCGCGGCGGCCACCATCATTTCCCGCAGCCGCCCCCGGACGTCGACGGTCCGGCCCTCGAGAAAGCGGAGGACCTCGTCGATCATGGCGCGGTAGGCGCTCTCGTCCTGCCAGCCGACGCAGGGGGCCCGGCACCGCCCGATGTGGTAGTCGAGACAGGGTCGTTCGCGCCGTTCCCTCGGGATGTCGTCGGCGCAGCTCCGGACGGTGAAGATCCGACGGATCAGGGCCAGGGTCCGCCGCATGTCGGCGACGTCGGTATAGGGTCCGAAGTAGCGGGCACCCGGCAGGTCGCGCCGGCGGGTCACCAGCACCCGCGGAAAAGGCTCCTTGACCGTGACGGCGATCGACGGATACGACTTGTCGTCCTTGAGGCGGACGTTGAACCGGGGCTGGTGTTCCTTGATGAGGTTGTTCTCGAGCAGCAACGATTCCGCTTCGCTCGACACGACGATCGTCTCGACGTCGGCAATCTGGCGGACCAGGAGCTGCGTCTTCGGACTGAGGGTGTGATCGGCGGCGAAGTAGCTGCGGACCCGGGAGCGGAGGTGTTTCGCCTTGCCGACGTAGAGGACCGTCCCGTCGCCGCCCTTCCAGAGGTAGACCCCAGGTCCGTCCGGCAGCGTCTCGAGCTTCCGATCGAGGATGTCGGAGCCCGTCACCGTCCGCTCCCGAGCCGCTTCCGGAGCAACGCCATGGTCGGCACCCCGAAGAGGGCGGTCCCGGCCAGATAGAGCACGCCATACAACGCGATGACCCCGAGTTCGACCGGCCAGCGGTGTGGCAGGCGCGACGCGGCATACCAGGCCACCGCGGCGGCGCCAAGGGCGGCGGACCACACCCGCCCGAGATGACTCCAATCGATCGGCATCGAACCGAGCCGCCCGACCAGAGCCCGACGGAGGAGGAAGAACTCGACCCACCCAGCCAACCCGGAGGCGGCCGCCAACCCGGCCGTTCCCCACTTCGGGTCGATGCCGATCGCTCCGGGCAGCCAGAGCGCCGCGACCACCCCGAGGAGGATCCCGAGGCTGACGCGGATCAGCGCGAATCGAAGCGGCGTCCGGGTATCACGGAGGGCAAAGAACGCCGACGAGTAGAGGCGTCCCAGGGTGGCCGCGAGCAGACCGACGGTGGCCCCAGCCAGCGTGCCCCAGACCCACACACTGTCGGCCGCGGTGAATCGGCCGGACTGGAGCACCACCGCCGCGATCAGCCGCCCCAGCACCAGAAAGGCAACCACCGACGGCACCACGAAGAAGGCCACGTGACGCGAGGCCTGCTCGATGCGCTGACGGAGCGCGGCGGCGCGGGTGAGATCGCCCTCGCGCTCGGCGGCTTCCGACAACGCCGGCAGCTCGGCGGCCGCGACCGCCACGCCGAAGAGACTGACCGGCAGCGTGTAGAGCAGTTGGGCGTTGGTGACGGCGCTCAGGGCGCCTTTCGGCAGCCAGCTCGCGATCATGGCGTCGGCAAAGGCGCTGACCTGCACGACGCCTCGGCTCATGGCCGCGGGGATGAAGTTGGTCACCACGGTCCGGACCGACGGATCCCCGCGCCCCAGCGACCATCGGATGCCACCGGTCAGTTTCCACACGGCCGGAACCTGGACCGCGAATTGGAAGAGACTGCCGATCACCGCGCCCCACGCCGTCCAGACCACCAACTCGGAGCCCGCGAACCGGGTGGCGGCCAGCAGCGTGGTCACGATGATGGCGAGGTTCCAGACCACGGGGGCGGCGTAGGACAGGAAGAACCGGCGGTGACTGCTGAGGATGCCGAGGCACCACGCCGACATCACGAGCAGGCCGATACCCGGAAACAGGATGCGGACCAGCGTGGTGGTCAGTTCGCGGCGGGCCGGATCATAGCCCATCACCAGGAGCCGAACGATGAGTGGCGTCGCCAGCACGCCGACCGCGACGATGGCGGTGATGGTCACGGCCAGGAGCCCGGCGATCGCGCCGGCCAGCCGGTCGGCGGCGTCGGCGTCGCCCCGGGCGCGGAGCCGGGTGTACTCCGGAATCAGCGAGGCCGAGAGGGCACCCTCGCCGAACAGGTTCTGGAGGAAATTGGGGATCCGGAACGCCGCGTTGAGGGCGTCGGCCGCATCGGTAGCCTGGCCGAAATAGGCGCTGATGACCCGCTGCCGGATCAGGCCGAACAGCCGGCTGGCGAGGATGCCGGCCGCGACGAACGCCGCGGCACCGCGGCGCTCGGTGGTCAGGAGTCCTGGCGCGGTGGGAGGGTGGGCCGGGCGGGGCTGTCCTCGATCAGCTTCTGGAGGAACTGGTTCTCTTCCCGGAGCCCCTCCAGGGAGCGGCCGAGGTCGTCGACCTCGATCTCGAGCGTCTCGATCCGTTTGACCAGCGCGCCGATTTCCGGCGGGACGATGGTAGGCCCCTCGAGCCGGCGCGCCAAGGCCCGACCGATCGGTGAATCGACCAGGACGACGGCCACCGGAATCAGGAGTGCCGCGAGCACGATCAGACCGAGGATCGCCATGGGTCGAGTCTATGGGGAGGGCGAGGCGCCTTCAAGGGCGCGGCGAAACCAGGCGTCGACGTGTTCGGCCACCGCCTCGAGGAACGAGAAACCGTAGCGGCCCGCGACGGCCGGTAAGCCGAGCACTCGCTCCTGCGGGGCGCCGTTGGGCCGGACCGCCGCCCGGGCGCGTTCGAGCTGCCCCATCAACTCGCCCTGGCGCCGCTTCTGGGCCCCGAGGAGCCGCTTCTCGAGGTCGGCCAGGTTCGCGACAGCGCCGCCCTGGGCGGAGGCGGCGGGTTTCTCCAGGGTCGGGTCGATCTGGCGCGCCACCGCGACGATCCGCGGATACCCCGCCTCCAGCGCGGTTCGGAGATCGGCAAACGCGGCCTCGAAGTCGGGCGGAACCAGGGTTCGGAGGATCCGTTGGTCGAGCACGCCGGCCGGCCCGAGGAGTTCCTCCAGGGTGGCCCCGAACTTCTCGAGCGTTCGGGTCACCCGCGGCTCCACCAGGACGCCGGACCAGCGCGGCGTCGGCAGCTGCCGGGCAACGCCTAACGGTTCATAGAGCACCTCCGCCAGCGCCAGATAGCGGAGCTCCCCAGGGCCGGCCAGGTAGGCCACGGTCGGCAGCAGCGTACTCTCGACCACCGGGCGGAGGAGCACGTTGGCGGACAGCCGCTCCGGCGCCTCGGCGGCGATCCGCTCGAGCGAGGCCTGGTCGAGGACCTCCCCGCCCCGCCGGGTCCGATAGCCAGCCCCGTCCGTCACCAACCGGTCGCGCCCCCCGGGACCGTCGAGAAACGCCAGCGTGGCCCCGTCGCCGACCTTGACCCCAGGCGGGCTCCCGGCGGCCTCGAGGACGGCCGAGCGTTCGACCAGCAGGCGATCGAGTTCGGCCGCCCGGCCCGCCGCGGCGACGATGATCGGGGCCGCGCGGCGCTTGGCCGGCGCCGCCGTGGGATCGAAACAGAGGATCCCGAGCGGGCCGAGGATCTCGGCCAGGGCCTGGCCGAAGGCCCTTCCCAACGTGGTATCCACCCGCCAGTGGCGCGACAACCAGGCCACGGTGTCCTCCCGGGCCGGCCCGGGGGGCAACGTCTGGGCGAGTTCCCCGATGAGTTCGACCACCCGATCGGGGACCGGTTCCCGGCTCATTGGGCGCTGCGGCGCATCCGCCGGCCGGGGGTCGAGCGCCGCGGACACCAGGGCCCCGTCGCCACCGAGCCAGGCGGCGGTGGTGGCCTCGGCGTAGTCGTGATCGTCCCCGGCAAGCCAGAAGACAGGGACCACCGGCCGTTGCCATCGTCGCTCCAACTCGGCCGCGAGCGCCCGGGCCGAGAGCGCCTTGTAGATCGTGTACAGCGGCCCGCCGAAGAGGCCGGGCTGCTGTCCCGTGGTCACGGCCAACGCGTCGGGCCGCGCGAGCCGGGCCCGGGCGTCGGGAGCCCCCGGCAGGAGGGCGGCCTCGAGCTCGGGGGCCAGACCTCCGGGTCGGGGCTGGGGCAGCGCCGGCGCGATGCCTAACGGAGTGTCGACGATGGTCAGCATCAGGCGATCTGCGAGAAGAGGATGACACGTGGATGATCGCCGGCGGCCGGACCGCCGGCGGAGGAACCGAACTGGTGGCGAACCCGGGCCTCGCTTCGGTGGATCATGGCCGCCAGTTCCTCCCGTGGGTAGAGCCGAACCCGTTCCATGACCCATCGCGCGCTGGCCGGCCCCGTCTATTTGTGGTACCGCTCCCCGCGCAGAATCGTCCAGGCCCGATACCATTGCTCGAGCGCCACCACCCGGGCCAACTCGTGCGGCAGCGTGAGCGGCCCGAAACTCCACCGATGATCGGCCCGGGACAGCACCGCCTCGTCGAGGCCGGTCGACCCGCCGATGACCAGCACCAGGGGTCGGGCGGCCTGGCGCCAACCGTCGAGCGCCCGCGCCAGCGCCTCGCTGCTCCAGGCCGTCCCCTCCCGGTCGAGGGCGATCACCAGCGCCCGAGCCGGGACTTTCTCGAGCAGACGACGACCCTCCGTCCGGCGCTGTTCGCCCGGCGACGCGGTGGCTGGCGCTTCCTTGATCTGGCGCTCGTCGCCCGGGTCATAACGCCGGAGGCGCGCGAGGTACTCATCGCACGCCTCTCGAAAGGCCGGGCGGAGCCGGCCGACGGCGAGGAGGAGCGTCGCCACTCGTTAGGCGTACATCCCGCGGAGCCGGTGGACCTGGGCCACCCGGTCGATCGCCACCATGTACGCCGCGATCCGCATGCTGACACCGTGCCGGGCCGCCATCCCGGCCACCTCGGCGAACGATTCCACCATGATCCGCTCGAGCCGGGTGTTGACGGTCTCCTCGTCCCAGAAGTAGCCGCCCCGATCCTGGACCCACTCGAAGTAGCTGACGGTCACGCCCCCGGCATTGGCCAGGATGTCCGGGATGACCAGGATGCCCTTGTCCTGGAGAATCTGGTCGGCCGTGGCGGAGGTGGGCCCGTTGGCCCCCTCGCAGATCACCTTGGCCTTGATATCGCCGGCGTTCTCGTCGGTGATGACGTTCTCGAGCGCGGCCGGCACCAGCACGTCGCAGTCGAGCGTCAGCAGTTCCGAATTAGTGATCCGATCGCCCCCCGGAAAGCCCTTGAGCGTCTTGTTCTTGGCGACGTAGGCGATGGCCGCGTCGACGTCGAGGCCATTCTTGGCGTAGACGCCGCCGTCCTTGTCACTCACCG
Source organism: uncultured Gemmatimonadota bacterium (assembly GCA_902826755.1). GTDB lineage: Bacteria > Gemmatimonadota > Gemmatimonadetes > Gemmatimonadales > GWC2-71-9 > SHZU01. The sequence goes on along the minus strand of CADEGB010000065.1, from coordinate 876 downwards.
CCACGATCCGGAGGCCGAGGTCGGACATCAGCTTGGCGCTGATCGACCCGACGTTGCCGAAGCCCTGCACCGCCACCCGCGTCGACTTGTCGATCGGCAGGTTGAGCTGCCGCAGCGCCTGCCGGGTGACGATCATGCAGCCCCGACCGGTCGCCTCCCGACGCCCGAGCGAACCACCCATCGCCACCGGCTTCCCGGTGACCACCGCGGTGACGGTATGGCGCTTGTGCATGGAGTAGGTGTCCATGATCCACGCCATCATCCGCTCGTTGGTGTTCACGTCCGGTGCCGGTACGTCCGAGTCGGGGCCGAGGGTATCGATGATGCCGGAGGTGTAGCGGCGCGTGAGCCGTTCGAGTTCGATCATCGACATCGTCGATGGATCGCAGAGGATCCCGCCCTTGGCGCCGCCGAAGGGCAGATTGACCACGGCGCACTTCCACGTCATCCAGGCCGCCAACGCCTTGACCTCGTCGAGCGTCACGCCCATGTCGTAACGAATGCCGCCCTTGGCGGGGCCGCGGGCGGTGTTGTAGAGCACTCGATAGCCGGTAAAGACCTCGACTTGGCCGCTGTCGCGAAGCACCGGACACGCCACGATGATCTGCTTCTCGGGATGGCGAAGCACCCCGTAGAGCCCCGGCTCCAGGTTGAGCTTCTGCGCCGCGATGTCGAAGCGGGCCATCATCGACTCGAACGGGTTCTCCCCGCCGAGATGGGTATCGCGCTCAGGCCGGATCGGGACGTTGACCACCGCCATGGGTACTCTCCCTTTTGTGTTCCAAGTTACTGGTGCCAATAAACTTACAATGATCGCCCCGGGGGGAGGAGGGCGTCCAGGCGCGCCTCCACCTCTTCCCGGCCGTGCTCCCAGGT
>CADEGB010000064.1:10124-15346 GCA_902826755.1 uncultured Gemmatimonadota bacterium | reverse complement strand
CAGATCAGCCAGCGGCGCGATCATCCCCGGCTCGGCCGGCCGATCGACAGCGTGCAAGCGGACTGGCTGATCTACTACGCCATGCCGTTCATTCCCGGTCCGTCGCTCCAACAGGTCCTTCAGCAACGCGGCCGGATCAGCCCAGCCGACACCGCGAGGGTGGCGCGCGACCTGCTCGACGGCCTGGCGCACGCCCATGCCCGAAGCATCGTCCACCGCGACGTGAAACCGGACAACATCCTGATCGCGAGCGACGGCGCCGTGCTGGTGGATTTCGGGATTGCCCGCGCCATCGAACTGGCGGGAACCGATCGGCTGACCAAGAGCGGAATGGCGGTGGGGACGTCGCGCTACATGAGTCCGGAACAGATCATGGGCGAGAACACCCTCGACCCGCGATCGGATCTGTACGCGCTCGGTTGTGTCCTGTTCGAGTGCCTGGTGGGGCGCCCGCCGTATCAGCATCCGAACGAGTTGGCCGTGCTCGAACTGCACCGGAGCGCGCCGGTCCCGGAGGTCGCCGCGCTGGTTCCGGGCGTCCCCGCCGGCCTGGCCGCGGCAATTACCCGCGCCCTGGGCAAGGCGCCGTCCGACCGCTGGAACAGCGCGACGGAAATGCGGGCGGTCCTCGGCCCGTAAGGCCGCCTCCTACCGGAGCACCACGTAGGCGAGCCCGGCAATCGACGCCGACAGCGGGATCGTCAACACCCACGCCCACACGATCCGTCCCGCCACGCCCCACCGGACCGCCGAAAGCCGCTGCGCCGCCCCGACCCCGACGATGGCGCCGGTGATGGTATGGGTGGTGCTCACCGGGATCCCGAGTGCCGAGGCCAGGAAGATGGCCGCGGCCCCGCCCGTCTCGGCGCACACGCCGCCGAACGGCCGCAGCTTGGTGATCCGAGTGCCCATGGTCTTGACGATCCGCCACCCGCCCAACGCGGTGCCGAGCGCGATGGCGCCGTACGCGGCCATCTCGACCCACATGGGAATGGTGTCGGCGTTCTGGAGGTAGAGCGCGGAGTGCCAACCGGTCGCGTCCCGGAAGAGGTGCTGAGTCGCCACCAGCAGGCCGACGATGATGCCCATCGTCTTCTGGGCGTCGTTGGCGCCATGACTGACCGAGAAGGCGGCCGCGGACAGCAATTGGATCCGCCGGAAGGCCCGGTCGAGCTTGGCGGCCGGCAACTTGTACACGGACCAGCTCAGGGTCACGGCCAGGAACATCGACGCGGCCGCCCCGATCAGGGGCGATAAAAAGATGAACAGGATCGGCTTGACCCACCCGGAGGCGATCAACGCGCCAATGCCGGCCTTGGCCACCGCGGCGCCGCCGTACCCGCCCAACAGCGCGTGCGAGGACGATGACGGGAGGCCCAGCCACCAGGTCAGCAGGTTCCAGACGATGGCGCCGACCAGCCCCGCGAGCACCACGTTCGGATCGACCACGGCCGGATCGATGAGGCCCTTCCCCATCGTCTTGGCCACGGCGGTGCCAACCGCGAACGCGGCCACGAAGTTGAAGAACGCCGCCCAGACGACGGCCACCCCCGGTGAAAGAACCCGGGTCCCGACCACCGTGGCGATCGAGTTGGCGCTGTCGTGAAATCCGTTGATGAAGTCGAAGGCCAACGCCAGGCCCACGATCAGCAGGACGAAGGTGACCTCGGGTGTGGTGATCACGAGTGCTTGATCGCGATCGATTCGAGGACGTTGGCCACGTCTTCGGCCTGGTCGAGCGTCTTCTCGAGGGTGTCGTAGATCTCCTTCCACTTGATCAGGGTCACCGGATCCCGCTCTTCGTCGAAGAGCCGACCGAGCCACTCGTGGTAGACGAAGTCGCCCTCCTCTTCGAGCTTCTTGACCTGGACACACGCGGCGATCACCACCGGGGCCTTGCCCCCGTCGAGGATCCGGACCGCCTCGAGGATCTGCTTGGTCGAGCGGACGATGACGTCGGTGATCAGATGGATCCCTTGCGGCGCCACTCCGGGGCGGAAGATCTGGGTCCGCCGCGCGGTCCCATCGATCCGGTCAATGATGTCATCGAGCCGGGAGGCCAGCATGTGAATGTCCTCCCGATCGAGCGGGGTGATGAAGCTCCGATCGAGCCGGGTGATGACTTCGTGGGTCACGGCGTCGGCTTCGTGTTCGAGCCGTTTGACGCTCTCGGCAAGGAACGCCCGCCGGTCGCCTTCCGATTTGAACAGCTCGTGGAGGTGCTCGGCGGCCGAGACGTTGAGCGTCGCCACCGAGGTGAACAGATCGAAAAAGCGCTCGTCGCGGGGTAGGAGTCGCACGGGTGGCCCTGATCTCTGGAATGGGAACGGCCACAATGTCTCGTCGTTACTGATTCGTGACAAGTCCGTGACCCGACAGCCGGAGAGGCCAGACCCCTTGACACCGTTCGGTTGCCACTATTCGTGAAGATTTCCCGATGAACGAAACGGCTGATAGTTTGGGGGTTCCCCGGTTTCCCGGAGCGCCGTCCCCGATGCCGACGTTCAAATTCGATCTGGTTCAGACCGTTGCCCTGGCGGCGGTTCTGCTGTTCGTGGGCTACGGGCTCCGGCGCCGAATCGGGGTCCTCGACCGGTTCAACATCCCGGCGCCGGTCATCGGGGGTTTCCTGTTTGCCGCGGCCGCCCTCGGGCTGCGCCAGTCCGGTCTGCTGGCGTTCGAGTTCGACACGACCCTGCAATCACCCTTCATGGTGGCCTTCTTCACCACCATCGGCTTGGGTGCGAGCTTCGGGCTGCTCAAGGTTGGGGGCCCCCAAGTCGTCATCTTCTGGATCCTGGCAAGCCTGCTCGCGGTGATTCAGAATGGCCTCGGCCTGGCGCTCGCCGAAGCGATGGGCGTTCACCCGTTCCTCGGCCTCATCTCCGGCTCGATCACGATGACGGGCGGACACGGCACCGGGGCGGCGTTCGGCAAGCTGATGGAGGAGCAATACCAGTTCCCTGGGGCCATGACGCTGGCCATGGCGGCGGCCACCTTCGGGCTGGTGAGCGGCGGCCTGATCGGGGGCCCGGTAGCCACCATGCTGGTGAACCGTCGAGGACTGAAGCCGGTAGGGGGCCCGTCCCCGGCTGCAAGCGTCGATCCGAACGCCGCGCTCGATACCGAGATCGACACCGAAGCGGCCGGGGAAGCACCGACCGCCTACCGCCTGCTCAAGACCTTGGCCGTGATCCTGGTGGCGATGGCCTTCGGGAGCCTCCTCAGCAAATGGCTGGGTCAGTTCGTGACTCTCCCGGGCTACATCGGTGCCATGCTCTGTGCGGCGATCGTTCGGAACCTCGACGACGCGACCCGGATCCTGAAATTGGACCAGCGGGTGGTCGATGACCTCGGAACGATCGCCCTCTCGCTGTTCCTGACGATGGCACTGATGTCCCTCAAGCTCTGGGAACTCCTCGAATTGGCGCTTCCCATGCTCGTCATCCTGGCGGCCCAGGTGGCGACGATATCGGCGTTCGCGACGTTCGTGACCTTCCGATTCATGGGCCGGGACTACGACGCGGCCGTCATGGCGGGCGGCCATTGCGGCTTCGGCTTGGGGGCGACCCCGAACGCCGTCGCCAACATGCGCTCGATCGTGGAGCGGTTCGGACCAGCCCCGCGGGCGTTCCTGGTGGTCCCGATGGTCGGAGCGTTCTTCATCGACTTTTCGAACGCCCTGATCATCACGGCCTACCTGAACTTCGTCCGGTGACCACCGTCGGGTTATTTTCGGTGTGTATTCGGTATGCGGGATACCGGTCAAGGCGTCCCACGGTACCCGGGATTGCCCCAAACCCGCCCGATTGCTAGCTTTAACGGCTAGCGAGATCAGGTACCTCTCTCGTACCCGATACTGGTTCCAACCGACAGGGGCTGGCGCTCTCGCCGGCCCCTCGACGTTGACTCGCCAGCTGGTCCACCGAGCGGTGGAAGCTGGAACCGCACCCGGCGTGAGGGTTCGATCACGAGTCAGTAGTCGGTAAGCACGGCTTCGGTCCGGGGCTCCGATTACCAATCAACAGGAGCAGGACAGATGCGTACCACCGGCACCGTGAAGTGGTTCAACGAGACCAAGGGATTCGGCTTCATCACCCCCGAGAACGGCCAGAAGGATTGCTTCGTGCATCATTCGGCCATCCAGTCGAGCGGCTTCCGCACGCTGGCCGAGGGCGAGCGGGTCGAGTTCGACATCGTGCAGGGTCAGAAGGGCCCGGCGGCCGAGAACGTCGTCCGGCTCGCCAAGTAAACACGGTTCCCGCGGTGGCGGCCGGTTCGTCCCGAACCGGCCGACCGCCCGGCTGAAGATCCGATTGAAGGAGGCAGGACGATGATCGAAGTCACGCTGTCCGAGACCGATGGCATCGAGTGGGCTATCAAGGTCTTCAAGCGCAAAGTTCAGAAGTCAGGCATTCTCCGCGATCTCCGCCAGAAGCGTCACTACCTGAAGCCCAGCGTGGCCAAGCAGCTCAAGGCCGCCGCCGCCCGGCGTCGGGCCCGGACGCGGGCGCGCAAGGGCACCGAACGCTAGGCGTTCCCCCCGAAGAACCCGCATCAGGGCAGTGCCTGGTGCGGAGGATCCGGTCTTTTGGCACCCGCTCGTCGAGCGGGTTTTTTTCGTTCCACGAACCGGCTGTTTCCTGATTCAACGAGGGGCTCGGCGGTTTCCCGCCGAGCCCCTCGCGATCCAATCGACACCGAGCCTAGAGCGCTTCCACTTCCTCCACCACCGGGGGTGGTGGGGCGGCTTCCCCTTCCGGGGCCGGAGGCGGCGGTTCGAACCCTGCGGGCGCCTGGACGTCCAGATCCACGTACCGATAGTGGCCGGTGCCGGCCGGGATCAGGTGCCCGATGATGATGTTCTCCTTGAGGCCTCGGAGGTCGTCCTTGGCCCCGCGGATGGCGGCGTCGGTCAGGACCCGAGTGGTCTCCTGGAAGGAGGCCGCCGAGATGAACGACTGAGTCGTCAAGCTGGCCTTGGTGATGCCAAGCAGGAGCGGCTCGGCCGTGGCCGGCGACAGTTTCCGCCGAATCGCCCGCTCGTTTTCCTCCCTGAAGCTCAGCTTGTCCACCGCCTCGGCCTCGAGGAAGCTGGTGTCGCCGGGGTCGACGATCCTGACCTTCTGGAGCATCTGCTTGATGATGACGCCGCAGTGCTTGTCGGCGATCCGGACGCCCTGGAGTCGGTAGACCTCCTGGACCTCGTTCAAGAGGTACTC
>CADEGB010000064.1:0-10114 GCA_902826755.1 uncultured Gemmatimonadota bacterium | reverse complement strand
GGGCACCTCGTACACCTGCGGCGGCTCCTTCTCGTCGATGGCGCCGTCCTGGGTCATCGGGTAGACGAAGATCTCACGCTTGCCGCGCTTGATTTCGCCGAACTTGACGATCCCGTCGATCTCGGACATGGTGGCCGGGTCCTTCGGCCGCCGCGCCTCGAAGAGCTCGGCGACTCGGGGGAGACCACCCGTGATGTCGCGGGTCTTGTACGCCTGCCGCGGAATCTTCGTGACCGTGACACCCTTGGCGACCTTGACGGGGGTCGACAGGAAGACGGTCCGATCCTTGGCTTCCTTCTTGGTCTTCGACGGCCAGGCCTCGTTGATCGGCCGTTCCTCGACGTAGAACTTGCTCGACCACGGGTTAGCCTCATCCGGCACGTCCATGGCCCGCGTCACCTGGTCGGTCGGCGAGCCCAGGATGATCCGGGAGCCTTCGGCCAGGGTGTACTCCTGCGGGTCCTTCCGGTTCGGCACGTAGACCAGCACCGACGGATGGAGTTCACGATCCGGATCGGCGGTGACCACCAGTGACCGAAGGCCGGTGCCTTCGTCGAGCTCCTCGCGGAGCGTGACGCCGGGGACCAGGTCCTTCCACCGGAGGGTGCCGTCCTGCTTGACGATGCTGGGATCGTTGTAGGGGTCCCAGGTGTACAGGATCGAGGCCCGCCGCTCGCCGTCGCCCTTGGTGACCTGTTGTCCCTCGGTCACCTGGAGCATGGCGCCCTGCGGCACCGGATAGCGCGACAGGATGTGCGACGGATCCTTCGGATCGACGATGAGGATGCCTTCCTTCGACTCCTCCTCCGCCGATTCGTCCTCGCGGGTCAGCGCCACCCGAAGCTTGGCCTTGCTGCCGTCTTCGTACTCCACCCCGAGGTCCGCGTATTCGAGCCCCTTGGTGTACTTGACGATGCCGTCCGACCGCGCGCGCCGTTCCGCCTCTTCGGCGATACGGGCCGAGGTACCGCCGATATGGAACGTCCGAAGGGTCAGCTGGGTGCCCGGCTCGCCGATCGACTGCGCGGCCAGGATGCCGACGGCTTCGCCCATGTCCACCATGTCCATGGTGGCCAGGTTCCGGCCGTAGCACATCCGGCAGACCCCGCGTTTGGCCTCACAGGTGAGCACCGAGCGAATCTTGACCTTGTCGATACCGGCGTCCTCGATGGCGTCGGCCGTCTCCTCGGCGATCAACTGGCCGGAGGCGACGATCAACCGGGGATCGCCGTGCTCGTCGAGCTGGTGCGGATCCATCACGTCTTCCGCCGCCACGCTGCCGACGATCCGTTCGCCGAGGGACTCGATCACGTCCTCGCCTTCCTTGAGCGCCGACATGTCGAGCCCCAGGATGGTGCCGCAATCTTCCTCGGTGATGGTGACGTCCTGCGCCACGTCGACGAGCCGGCGGGTCAGGTACCCCGCGTCGGCCGTCTTCAAGGCGGTGTCCGCCAGACCCTTCCGGGCGCCGTGCGTCGAGATGAAGTACTCGAGCACCGAGAGACCTTCCCGGAAGTTCGACTTAATCGGGCTCTCGATGATTTCGCCGATTCCACCCGTCAGCTTCTTCTGCGGCTTGGCCATCAGACCGCGCATCCCGGCCAGCTGCCGAATCTGGTCGCGGCTGCCTCGGGAACCGGAATCGAACATCATGAAGACCGGGTTGAAGCCACCCCGGCTCTTCCGCATGTGGGAAATCATCGCCTCGGCCACGTCGTTGTTGGCGTGGGTCCAGGCGTCGATGACCTTGTTGTACCGCTCACCGAAGGTGATCTGACCGGTGTTGTAGGCCTTCTGGAACCGCTCAACCCGCTTCTGGGCTTCATCCAGCAGCGAGACCTTCTCGGCCGGGACCTCGAGGTCCTCGATCCCGATCGAGACACCGCCGGTGGTGGCGAAGTCGAAGCCGAACCGCTTGAGCCGATCGAGGAACTCGACCGTTTCCTTGAGGCCGGCGCGCCGGTAGCTCTCGAGCACCAGTCCGGAGAGGGTCTTCTTCTTCATCACGTCGTCGCGGAAGCCGAGTTCGGCGACGGTCTTCCGCGGCAGGATGTTGTTGAAGAGCACCCGGCCCACGGTGGTCCGGATCCACCGGGGCTCCCGATCGGCCGCGTCGTACGGCGGCACGAACCAGAAGTGAATGGCGCTGTGGTAGCCGACGGACCCCGACATCAACGCCATCTCGAGCTCGGCGATCGAGCCGTAATGCTTGGCGCCCTTCCAAAGCCTGGCCTTGGTCTCCTCGAGCTTGCCGGCGCCCTTGCGGATTTCCTCTTCGTAGCCCGACGGCAGCTTGGTGAGCCAATAGGAACCGAGCACCATGTCCTGCGACGGCTCGGCCACCGGACGACCGTCGGACGGCTTCAGAATGTTGTTCGACGAGACCATCAGCAGCCGGGCTTCCAGCTGCGACTCGAACGACAGCGGCACATGGACCGCCATCTGGTCGCCGTCGAAGTCCGCGTTGAACGCGGCGCAGACCAGCGGATGGATCCGGATGGCCTTGCCTTCGACCAGCTTGGGCTCGAAGGCCTGAATGCCGAGCCGGTGAAGGGTCGGGGCACGGTTGAGGAGCACCGGGTGGTCCTGGATGATCTCTTCCAGGATCTCGTAGACTTCCGGTCCTTCCCGCTCGACGATCTTTTTGGCCCGCTTGACCGTCTCCGCGATGCCCTTCTCGACCAGCTTGTTGATGATGAACGGCTTGAAGAGCTCGACGGCCATGGCCTTCGGCAGGCCGCACTGGTGGAGCCGAAGTTCCGGCCCGACCACGATGACCGACCGGCCCGAGTAGTCGACGCGCTTGCCGAGCAGGTTCTGACGGAACCGGCCCTGCTTGCCCTTGAGCATGTCGGAGAGCGACTTGAGCGGGCGCTTGCCCCGACCGCGGATGGCCTTCGACCGGCGCCCGTTGTCGAACAGGGCGTCGACGGCCTCCTGCAGCATCCGCTTTTCGTTGCGGAGGATGACCTCCGGCGCGCGGTGCTGGATCAGCTTCATCAGCCGGTTGTTCCGGTTGATGACCCGCCGATAGAGGTCGTTGAGGTCCGAGGTGGCAAACCGGCCGCCATCGAGCGGCACCAGCGGGCGGAGGTCCGGCGGCAGCACCGGGATCACGTCCATGATCATCCAGGTCGGGTTGTTGCCGCCCGCGTCCTGGTTTTCGCCGGAGTAGAGGAACGCGTCGACGATCTTGAGCCGCTTCAGCATCTGCTTTTTGCGATGCTGGCTCGTCTCGTTGGCGATCGACGACCGGAGTTCCTCAGCCAGCCGCTTGACGTCGATCTTCTCGAGCATCGCGCGGACGGCCGGGGCACCGATTTCGGCCCGGAACCCGGTGTCGTTCTGCTCCCGGGCCTGCATCCGGAGGTTCAGATACTCGTCTTCATCGAGCAGCTGGTTGACCTCGACGTCCTGCTTGCCCGGTTCGATGACGACGTAGGCCGAGTAATAGATGATCCGCTCGAGATCACGCAGGGTGATGTTGAGCAAATTGCCCATCGGGCTCGGCAGCGTCTTGAAGAACCAGATGTGCGCCACCGGCACGGCCAGCTCGATGTGGCCCATCCGCTCGCGGCGGACCTTCGAGAGAGTGACCTCGACGCCGCAACGGTCGCAGATCACGCCGCGATAGCGGATCCGCTTGTACTTGCCGCAGTGGCACTCCCAGTCCTTGACCGGACCGAAGATCCGCTCACAGAAGAGGCCGTCCCGTTCCGGCTTGAACGATCGGTAATTGATCGTCTCCGGCTTGGTGACCTCGCCCCATGACCACCAATTCCGGAGGCCCTGGAGCTCGAGCCGCTCCCGCTCCTTGGGGTCGCGCGGACCGCGGATCTCCTCGGGGGAGGCGATCCGGATGGCGATATAGTCAAAGCTCGAACTCTTGGGCTCGCGCCCGCTTCGGAAATCGATCATGCGTTACTCCTCGGCTTCCGCGGTGGCTCCCAACGTGACCTTGAGACCCAGCGCCTGCAGCTCCTTGACCAGCACGTTGAAGGACTCCGGAATTCCCGGTTCGGGGAGATTCTGACCCTTCACGATCGCCTCGTAGACCTTGGTGCGGCCGTTCACGTCGTCGGACTTGACGGTGAGCATCTCCTGAAGGAGATGGGCCGCGCCGTACGCCTCGAGCGCCCACACTTCCATTTCACCGAACCGCTGCCCGCCGAACTGCGCCTTGCCCGCCAGCGGCTGCTGGGTGACGAGGGAGTACGGACCGATCGACCGGGCGTGGATCTTGTCGTCGACCAAGTGCGAGAGCTTGAGCATGTAGATCGTGCCCACGGTGACGTCGCTCTCGAACGCCTGGCCGGTCCGCCCGTCGCGGAGTCGGACTTTGCCGGCCGGCTTGAGGCCGGCTTTCCGGATCAGCGCGTCGGCGGCGGCCCCGACCTCGGTGGCGTTCGCCTTCCCGCCAACCATGACCGCCAGTTCCGGCAGTCCGGCCGCGGTCAGGACCTCGACCGGTGCCGTGCTGGCGCTTTCGAGCGCCTTGAGGGTCGCTTCGAGCTCTTTCTTCCGGGCCGTCGAGCCGGTGGCCTGGGCCTTGTGGAAGGCGATTTCGCCCTGGCGCTGGACCAGCTCCCGTTCGGCCAGTTCCTTCGCCGCCGCTTCGAGGAAACGACGGATGTCATCGTACAGCTTGACCGTCGACGGCGAGGTGCCAGCCACCGCCATGTCGCCGATCCCGGCGTCGACCAGGTTCTTCTTGGCCAGACCCAGCTTGTGCACGTCGGCCGCGAGCGTCCGGACCACGTCGGCGTTCGGCTCAGGAGCCGGATGCGCGAGGTGAAGGGAGCGGCCCGCCCATTCGAGGCCCGCCACCCGGAGGAGGAGGCCGATTTCGCCTTCGTCGGCGCCCCGGAACACCGGGGTCTTGGCCTTGAAGCCGAGAATGGTGGCGCACCACCCGAGGTGCGTTTCGAGGATCTGCCCCACGTTCATTCGGCTCGGAACGCCAAGCGGATTGAGGACGATGTCGACCGGGCTCCCGTCGGGGAGGAACGGCATGTCCTCCTCCGGCACGATGCGGGCGACGATACCCTTGTTACCGTGACGACCGGCCATCTTGTCGCCGACGGAGATTTTCCGCTTTTCGCCGAGGTACACCTTGACCAGTTGGATGACGCCCGGAGGCAGCTCGTCCGGCTGGAGGATCTTGTCGATCTGGTCTTCGGCCTTCTCTTCCACCTTGGCCCGCTCGCGAGCGGCCGCGTCGATGGTCATCCGGACCCGTTCGTTGGCGCCCTTGTTGGCAAGCCGGAGGGTCTTGAGATCGACATCGTGAAGGTCGATCGCCTGAACCCGATCCGCCGCCAGCTTGGTTCCGGACGGGAGGTACTCCTCCACGGTCCCGGCCTTCAGCATCAACGCCACTTCCTGGCCGGTGAGCAACTCCTTGAGCTCGGCGACCATCACGTCGTTGATCCGGGTCTTCTCTTCGTGTTCGATCCGGCGAACCTCGCCGATCCGCTCGCCCCGGTCCTTCTCGACAACCTGATCCTCGACCCGCGAGAAGATCTTGACGTCGATGACCGTGCCCTTCATGCCCGGCGGCACCTTGAGGGAGCTGTCCTTCACGTCCTTGGCCTTTTCGCCGAAGATCGCGGTGAGGAGCTTCTCCTCCGGTGACAACTCGGTCTCGCCCTTCGGGGTGATCTTCCCGACCAGGATATCGCCCGGCTTGACGTGGGCGCCGATCCGGATGATGCCCCGCTCGTCGAGGTCGACCAGCGCCTCGTCCGAGACGTTGGGGATTTCCCGGGTGATCTCTTCCTGACCGCGCTTGGTGTCGCGGACGTGCAGTTCGAGTTCCTGAACGTGGATCGACGAGTAGACGTCATCCTTGACCAGGCGCTCGGAGAGGATGATGGCGTCCTCGAAGTTGTGCCCGTACCACGGCATGAAGGCGACGGTGACGTTGCCGCCGAGCGCCAGCTCACCGTGCTCGGTGGCCGGACCGTCGGCGATGACCTGGCCCTGAGCCACCTTGTCCCCGACCTGGACCAGCGGCCGCTGGTTGATGGCGGTGTCCTGGTTGGTCCGCCAGAACTTCTTGACCCGGTAGCGATCCACCTGGGCCAGCCGCGCGAGCGGCACGTCGGTGGCGCCGGCCGAGCCGCAATCGACGATGATCTCGTCGGCGGTGACCCGAGTGACGACGCCGGCCCGTCGGGCCGAGATCACCGCGCCCGAGTCGCTCGCCACCTTGGCCTCGAGACCGGTACCGACCGTCGGCGCGTCCGGGAACAGGAGCGGTACGGCCTGCCGCTGCATGTTCGACCCCATCAGCGCGCGGTTGGCGTCGTCGTGCTCCAGGAACGGGATCAGCGCAGCCGCGATCGAGACCAGCTGCTCCGGGCTCACGTCCATGAAGTCGATCCGATTGGGCGCCATCAGCGGGTAGTCATCCCCCCGCCGGCAGAGCACCATCGTCTCGGTGAACTTGCCGTCCTTGTCGATCAGGGTGTTGGCCTGGGCGACGGCGTAGCCTTCTTCCTCGCTGGCCGACAGCCACCGCAGCTCATCGGTGACCCGGCCGTTCTTCACCACTCGGTACGGCGTCTCGATGAAGCCGAGATCGTTGATCCGGGCAAACGTGGCCAGGCTGGTGATCAAGCCGATGTTCGGACCTTCCGGCGTCTCGATCGGGCACATCCGCCCGTACTGCGAGTAGTGGACGTCTCGAACCTCGAACCCGGCCCGTTCCCGGGTCAAGCCGCCCGGTCCGAGCGCCGACAGTCGCCGCTTGTTGGTAAGCTCCGCGAGCGGGTTGGTCTGGTCCATGAACTGCGACAACTGGCTCGAGCCGAAGAACGCCTGAATCACGGCGCTCACGGTCCGGGCGTTGACCAGATCGTCGAGCGAGATCTTCTCCGGGTCGGAGTTGATGCTCATCCGCTCCTTGACGAGCCGGGCCATCCGGGACAGGCCGACCGAGAACTGATTGGCGATCAACTCGCCCACCGAGCGGATCCGCCGGTTGCCGAGATGGTCGATGTCGTCGGTGTAGCCGCGCCCGTCATTCAGGTCGATCAGGTACCGGATGATCGCGATGAAGTCGTCCTCGGTGAGGACGGTATGGTTCGCGTCGGTCTTGAGGCCAAGCCGGTGGTTGATCTTGTAGCGACCGACCCGGCCGAGGTCGTAGCGCTTCGGGTTGAAGAACAGCCGCTGGAGCTGGGCCCGGGCGGTTTCGAGGTTCGGCGCGTCGCCCGGGCGGAGCAGCGAGTAGATCTGCTGCAGCGCTTCGGTCTCGTCCTTGGTCGGGTCCTTGGCCAGGGTGTTCTTGATCAGCGGCGACTCCGCCCGGCCCGGGGGCAGGAGGACATCGACCCGGACCAAGCCGGCGTCGAGGAGCTTGTTCCGGAGCTTCTCGTCGACCTCGGCGCCGGCGTCACCGATCACCTCACCGGTGCTCGGGTCGGCCACGTCGAAGGCCAGGACGTGCGGGGCACGGTCGCGGGTCGTGGTCGGCTGCTCGTCCTCGCGGAGGTCGAGCGCGGTGTAGCCGGCAAAGATCTGGACTTCCTTGACGCCGACATGCCGCATCGCGTTGAGCCGCTCGACGGTCAACTCGTCGCCGAGGCGGGCCAGCGGATCGCCCTTCGGGTTTTCCGGATTGAGCACGTCGGCGGCGATCAGGGCGCCGAGAACTTCGCGCCGCTCGTGCCGAGCCTCGAGCTTGCCGGCAATGCTGATCGTCTTGGTCGCGAAGAAGAGCTTCAGGATGTCGGCGTTGCCGCCGTGCCCGAAGGCCCGGAGCAGCGCGGTGGCCGGAAACTTCTTCTTCTTGTCGATATGGACGAAGATCACGTCGTGGATGTCGATCGTGAACTCGACCCACGAACCGCGGAACGGAATGATCCGCGCCGAATACAGGAGTTGCCCGTTGGGGTGGGTCTCCTCCTCGAACACGACGCCCGGCGACCGATGGAGCTGGCTCACCACCACCCGCTCGGCCCCGTTGATGACGAAGGTGCCGAGGGGCGTCATGATCGGCAATTCGCCGAGGTACACCTCGCGCTCGATCTGGTTCTTGAGCCGGCGCTGACCGTCGACGTCCTCGAACACGTTCAGGGCCAACTTGGCCTTGAGCGGGGCGGCGTAGGTCATGTCGCGCTCGATGCACTCCTCGACGGAGTACTTCGGCTCGCCCAGGGAGTAGCTCTTGAAATCGAGCTCGTACTTCCCGTTCACGTCCGTGATCGGGAACAGGTCACGGAAGACCCGTTCGAGCGAGACGTCCTGGCGGTCGCCGTCGATGTCGTCGGGGTTGAGCAGTGCCGAGAACGCCCTGGTCTGGATATCCAGCAGGTGCGGCATCGGCCTTGCGCTGTCGCGCTTCGAGAACGAGATCACCGGTCGGGTCTGAATCATCGCATACCTCGGCCCTCGCTACCGAACCCGCTCCGGCCGGGAAAACCGACCGAAGGACTCCGGATAGCGAGAAAAAGACACGCCACCGCGTGAGCGGCGCCGTTGAAAAAACGGCGCGCCCCCGCGGGCGGCTTGGGGTTCCTCTTTCGACCTACGTGGCAATCGCGCATGTCGCCTCACTGAAGCAAGGTTGGGCGGCCCGTCCACCGGATCGGCGGACGGGCTCACACCCGCCCTTTACTTCAGTTCGACGGATGCGCCCTGCTCTTCCAGCTTCTTCTTGATTTCCTCGGCCTCGGCCTTGGTGGCGCCTTCCTTGATCGTCTTCGGCGCGCCATCCACGATGTCCTTGGCTTCCTTGAGGCCCAGGCCCGAGATGACCTCGCGGATCACCTTGATGACCTGGATCTTCTTGGCGCCACCGTCCTTGAGGATGACCGAGAACTCGGTCTGTTCCTCGACGACCGGGGCGGCCGCTCCGCCGCCGGCGGCCGGCCCGGCGGCCGCCACGACGGTCACGTTGAACTTCGTCTTGAATGCCTCGATCAGCTCGGCCAGCTCGACCACGGTCTTGCTGCCAATCGCCTCGAGGATCTGCTCGTTGGTCATCGTCGACATTGTATTGATCTCCCGCTTCTCTTAAGAAGCCGATTCAGCTTGACGCTTGTCCTTGAGCGCCTCCATGGCGCCCACGACCTGATAGAGAACTCCATTCAAGCACCCGAGGAACTGACCCAGCAGCTCGTCGCGGGTGGGCAGTTCGCCCAGCCGTTTGACGTACGCCGCGTCCACCGTCTTGCCGTCGACCAGACCGATCTTGACGGAGGGCTTCTGGTGTTCCTTGGCAAACTGCCCCAACACCTTGGCCGCGGCCAGCGGATCCTTGCCGGCCAGGACCAGACCGGTCGGACCGGCCAGATGATCGTTCAAGGTGGTGACCTGGTTGGCGATCAGCGCCCGTTGAGCCAGGGTGTTCTTCACCACCACATACCGGGCTCCGGCCGCCCGAAGGCGGCGCCGGAGATCGGTCATCTTCGCGACGTTGAGCCCCGCGAAGTCGGTCACGTAGATGTTGGGCGACCCCGCCACCTCGGTGGTGAGGACATCGACCGTTGCCTGACGTTCGGCTTTACTCATCGGTACACCGCCGTATCGAGCCGGACACCCGGCCCCATGGTGCTGGACACCGTCGCGGCTTGGAGGTAGACCCCCTTGGCCGCGGCGGGCTTGGCTTTCACGATGGTGTCCATGAACGCCTGGAGATTCTCTTCCAGCTGCTTCTCGCTGAACGACACCTTGCCGACCGGCGCGTGGACGTTGCCGGTCTTGTCGACCCGGAACTCGATCTTACCGGCTTTGATTTCCCGCACCGCGCGAGCAACGTCCATGGTGACCGTGCCGGCCTTCGGATTAGGCATCAACCCGCGGGGACCGAGGATCTTGCCGAGGGTACCGAGCTGCCCCATGACATCAGGGGTCGCGACGATGACGTCGCAGTCGAGCCAGCCCTCTTTCAGCTTCTGGACGTACTCGATGCCGACGAAGTCGGCCCCGGCCGTCTGGGCGTCCTTGACCCGATCGCCCTGGGTGATGACCAGCACCCGAACCGACTTGCCGGTTCCGTGCGGGAGCACCACCGTGCCGCGGACGACTTGGTCGGCATGTCGGGGATCGACCCCGAGCCGGACCGCGACGTCGACGGTTTCATTGAACTTGGCGAATGCCGCGGCCT
>CADEGB010000063.1 GCA_902826755.1 uncultured Gemmatimonadota bacterium | reverse complement strand
GATTCAGCAACAGCACGGCGACGCAAAACGGTCGGTAGACGACTCGCCAACTCGAGCCTTCCCACCGTTCCAGGCGCGCGAAGGGCTCGGTTCTCCCTGGCTGCCCGCCGACGGCACAGCGGTCCTGGTAGACTGGATGGGGCAGTTGATTCCCGTGGATCAGCCGTGGGCTGATGTAGAAACCAACGCCGGCAACCGCCTGAGTGACCAGGCCACGATCCGCCAGCCGAAAGGCACCGGCCGCGGAATCGGATGGCGGCGTCTCGATCTGAAGGCCGATGCTGGGAATCCCGAGTCGAGCACTCGTTTCCGCGACGACCGCGCTATCGGCTGGACCATTGACCCCGATCCAGAGCAGAGTCTGGATCGGATCGATCTCGAAGGCCCATGCATGTGCGGCCACCTCAGGCTGCAGCCTTCGAAACCAGTCTTGGAGTTGCTGGCCGGTGAATCGACCGGCCACGAACTCCTTCGGTGTCAGGGAGATCGCCGTGCCGACGCGTCCGGGATAGGCGGCGCCGCAGGTCAGGAGCGAGTCGAGCGCCGGGCCGACTTCGGCGCCCATGCTGGGATCGGTGAGCGAGACGCGAAGGGTCGACCGCTCGATGTCCATGTACAGGCCACCGAATCCGCCGGGCAGTACCCGACTCGCGATGTCCGCCTCTTCCGCGTCGGTCGATGTCCCCAAGGGGTACAAGACCGCACGCACCTCTTTGGCCGCGTCGCAACGTGAGGTCGGTCCAACGGAAGTCCCCTGGACCCCACATCCCGCCACGAGCAGGCCACCGAGCGCCCGAAAATGGCGGACTAGTCTATGCGGAGCCAGGCTGTCGGCCATGGTCACGCCTACCCCAATCCCTTGGTGATCCTCGGGCCGTTCTCAAAGTCGATGCCGGCCGGCTGTGCCACGAAACCCAGGCCACTCTGAATCGATGGTGAACCCAGGCGACTCACCGGCCCAGGTTGACCCACCAGCGCGTCGTCCAAAGCACATCAGCCAACGGCTTGTCATCGGTCGACGGACGAAGGACACAAACGAGTGTAGGGTCAACCCACGCGGACAGCAAGGGCTCCGGGCATCGGAATGGCCGGAATAGATCCGGCCGGGCACCAGCAATCTGCGGCCGTCGTGGTTCGAGGCGCTCCGAGGCTCGGGGCGTTAGGCCCGGTCGGTCGTCAGGTCCGGTCGGACCGCTCGTTCAGGAGGCCGTCCAGTCGGCCGTATCCCTCGACGAGGCCGTGTTCCATGGGGCTCCGCAGGACGGCGTCGCGGGCGTCCCGGGAGCTGTACCGGATGGTGTTGACCATGGTGGTGACGCCGTCTTTTTCAGTCAGCACCAGGGTCGCGACCGCGGCGCCCTTGGTCCAGTCGTCGTCGAACGACTCCGTCGTCACCAGGCGTTCCGGCGGGACGATCGCCTGGTACACCCCGATCATCTCCATCCGATGACCGGTTTTGGGCTTTTCCCAGACGTACCGGTACCGGCCCCCGACCCGGAGGTCGACCTCACAGATCGGAAAGGTCCAGTCCGCGGGCCCGAAGAGCCAGCGTTTGAGGAGCGCCGGCGTCGTCAGGGCCTCGAACACGAGTTCGCGCGGCGCCGCGAAGGCGCGGCGGATGACGATCTCCCGATCGCCGAGGGCGGTGATGGTCAGGCTGTCGGCGGTCATCGGTCCTCCGGTCGGTGTGCCGGCCGCTTGGGCCGGGATCGGGCTCGCTGCAGGTCGTCGAGCAGGTGGTCCAGTCGCGCAAAGCTCGCTTCCCAGTACTTGCGATAGGTGACGAGCCACTCGGTGGCGACCCCGAGGGGTCCGGCCTCGAGACGCCGCGGTCGGTTTCGGCCGTCCGTCGTGGTGGACACCAACCCGGCCCGTTCCAGCACGCGGAGGTGCTTGGAGATGGCCGGTTGGCTCATCGCGAACGGCTCCGCCAGCTCGGTGACGGTGGCGTCTCCCATCGCCAGGCGGGCCAGGATGGCCCGCCGGGTCGGGTCGGCGAGGGCGGCGAAGGTGTCGTCGAGGCGCCCGGGGGCGGTCGCGTTAGGGGTGAAAGAACGCATAACTAGATGGTTATATATCATCCAGCGGCCAGGTTGTCAAATTGAGCGGCGATACGCGCGGCACCGCGACCGGGGACGGGATGAAGGGTGGCAGCGGGACCCTGCAACGCTGACGAGCCCCCGAGGGATCTAATCAGGCCGACACTCCCGGACCCCACATCGATGCGCCGACTCTTCCTTGCCGTCCTCGCGGCCAGCCTTCTGGTCTCGTCACCCCGGCCCCTGTCCGGCCAAGTTCCTCGGCTGACCCTGACCCGCGAGATCGGCTGCGAGAGCTGCGCGGGGTTGACCCAATTCAGCACGATCCTCGACCTCTCCGTCGACGAAGCGGGCCGGGTCATGGTCCTGGTGGGTGACGCCCCGATGCTCCGGCTCTTTGCCGAGGATGGGGCGCCGATCTGGGGCCGGGGGACTCGCGGGTCGGGTCCGGGGGAGTTCCAGCGCCCGATCCGGGCCGTCGCCGGGCCCGCCGGGGTCCAGGTGGTCGACATGGGCCTTCGCCGAGTCACCCGACTCGATGGCGACGGCGAGCCGGCTGGCAGCAGTCCGATTCGGGGTTTCCCGGTGGCGGTTGCCGCGGCCGGCCGGACCGGGACGTTCTACCTCCTCATCGACGACTTCCGGGGCGGGTTGACCCTGGAGCGATGGACCCCCGGGCGTCCCGCGCCCGAACGCCACCCGCTGCCGCCGCCCTCGGCGCCGAGGAACGCCGGGGAGATCGTGTTCCCGGCGTTGGCGGCGTCCGAGGGTGGGATCGCGGTCGCTCGGGATGGCAACAGATATCTGATCGAGCGCCTGGCCCCGGCTGGTGGCGCGGTGGGGCCGCCGCTGGCGCGCGATCTCCCGAATCCGCAGCGGTCGCCGGAGGAGATCGCCGCGCTGGAGCGGCGGACCGCGCGGGCCGCGGCCCGGGCCCGGTCGGAGCGCGGCGGCCGCGCCGGGCCGGCCCCGTCGCTCGGCGATCCCTCGCGGAAGGCGCAGATCGCCATCGATGGGCTCCGGTTTGACGATCGGGGGCGGCTCTGGGTCAAGACGATGCGAGGGGCCGAAGGCTCGACGGTGTTCGACCTGTTCAGCCCCGCGGGAGCATTTCTCGGCGAACTCGAGATCGACGGCGCCGTCGGGGCGTTCAGCCCAGCCGGGGCCTGGCTCGCCGTGGCGGTGGAGACGAGCGACGGATTCCCGGTGGTGCGACGGTATCGGGTGGCTGACGACGGAGGCCGCTGACCCCGCTGGTTGTCAAACCTCCGGGACCGCGCCAGTATTTTGGCACGCCGCGGGCGGACCCGGTCCTCCTCGCGTTCGCTCCACTCCACGGCGCGGCCCGTTTTCGCTCACGAGGAATTCGATGCGCTATTCCATGCCTGCCGTCCTTGCTGGGATCGGCCTCCTTGCGGCTTGTGGCAGGACCGACGCTCTGCCCGCGTCTCCGGCGGCGGCGGCCGCCCCGGCGGTCGAGACCCGGGAGTTCGAGTACCAGGTCGGCACCACCCGACTCAAGGGGTTCCTGGCCTGGGACGCGGGGCGGACCGGGCCGCGACCGGGCGTCGTGGTGGTGCACGAGTGGTGGGGGCACAACGAGCACGCCCGGAACCAGGCCCGCCGCCTGGCGGAAGCGGGGTACGTCGGGATGGCGCTCGACATGTACGGCGACGGCAAGGTCACCCATCATCCCGACAGCGCCCAGGCGTTCGTCGCCGAGGCCACCAAGGACCTGGCGGTCCTGAACGCCCGGTTCGAGGCCGCCATCGCCGAACTCAAGCGCGACTCGCGGGTCGATTCGACTCGGATCGCGGCGATCGGGTACTGCTTTGGCGGGATGGTCGTGCTGTCGCAGGCGCGGGCCGGGGCCGATCTGGCGGCGGTGGTGAGTTTCCACGGGGCGTTGCCGAGCGGGAGGGTCGATTCCGGGTCGGTCAAGGCGCGGGTACTGGTCCTGACGGGCGCCGCCGATCCGATGGTGCCGCCGGCGGAGGTGACCCGATTCAGCAACGAGATGACGGCGGCGGGGGCGCGGTTCCAGGTCACCAGCTATCCCGGGGTCAAGCACAGCTTCACCAATCCGGAGGCGAACAGCCACGGGATGGACGCGTTAGGCTACGACGCCGAAGCCGACCGGCAGTCGTGGGCGGCGATGGTGGCGATGTTCCGGGAGGTGTTCGGGAGCTGAACCTTGGACACGGCCACGATCCTGCACGCCGACCTGGACGCCTTCTACGCCTCGGTCGAACAGAAGCTCGATCCCTCCCTCAAAGGGAAGCCGATCGCGGTCGGCGGCGGGGTGGTGCTCGCGGCGTCGTATGAGGCAAAGGCCTTCGGGGTGCACGGCGGCATGCCCGGCCGGCAAGCGCGAGCGCTGTGTCCCGGCCTGATCTTCGTCGGAGGGCACTTCGACGAGTATCAGCGGCTGGGCGACGCGGCGATCCGGATCCTCGGCGACTTCACGCCGTTGGTCGAGCGGATCTCGATCGACGAGGCGTTCGCCGACGTGGCTGGCTGTACTCACCTGTTCGGCCCGCCGGCCGTGATCGCCGCCGCCATCCGCCGGCGGGTGCGTGATGAGCTGGCCCTGCCCATCTCGGTCGGTGTCGCCAGTACCAAGCACCTCGCCAAGATCGCGTCGCAGGTCGCCAAGCCCGACGGACTCGTGGTGGTTGAGCCGGGGACCGAGGTCGCCTTCCTGCACCCGTTGCCGGTCGAGCTGATGTGGGGCGTCGGGCCGGCGACCAGGGCGCGACTCGCCGAGCGCGGGATCACCACCATCGGCGAACTCGCGAAGAGCTCCCCGGCCGCGGTTGCCCGGCTGCTCGGCCGAGCCGCGGGCGATCGGTTGTCCGCGCTCGCCTGGAACCGCGACCCTCGCGCCATCCGCACCCGCGTCACCGCCCACTCGGCCGGAGCGCAATCGGCGCTGGGCCGGAGGCGGATCGAGGCCCGGATGATCCGCCGGACCCTCCGCCACCTGGCGGACCGGGTCGCCTCGCGCCTCCGCGCGAAGGGAAAGGCGGGGCGGACCGTCACGGTGCGGGTGCGCTTTGGCGATCTTCGCTCGGTGACGCACGCCGTGACGCTGGCCCAACCAGTCGCCGCGACGGCCATTCTGGCGACGGTGGCCGAGGATCTGGTGCGGGCCGTCCTGCGGAAGCACTCAGGCCAACGCGAGCTCTCGCTGCTGGCCATCGCGGTATCGCACATCGAGGAGCAGCCGGTGGTGCAACTCGATCTCCCGCTGGGCCTGGACGACGAGGCGCACCGCCCCGGCGCCCGGAGCGGGATGGCGCGCCTCCTCGCCGACCGGGCCGTCGATCGAATTCGCAGGCGGTTCGGCCGGGGTTCGGTCGGCTACGCGTCGGTTGCGCTTGACGCCCAGCGATCGGTTCCGGACGCCTTCCGCGAGCTGGCGGAGCGGCAGTTGTAGGGAATTGCATCGGCGGCCCATGGCGACCAGCGGCCCCGCTCGGCGTCGCGCCTTGGGGTGAGCGGAAGTCTGAACATCTCCGATCACGCGGTCTGAGCAACACTCTATCGGCGCCGGATGACCGATCTCCCGGACCAGGCGTCCCGGGTGTTCCTCGCCGGACTGGCCGCGGTGGGGCTCGACCCCGACCGGATCCCCAATCTCCGCGAGGTGAACCGCCGTCTGGCGCCCCGGACCGGATGGCGGGCGGTCGCGGTGGCCGGGTACCTACCGGCGCCGGCGTTCTTTGCGCGGCTGGCCCGGCGCCGCCTTCCGACCACCGTCACGGTCCGGTCGCCGGAGTCGCTCGACTACACCCCCGAGCCGGACATCTTCCACGACGTCTTCGGCCACGTGCCGCTCCACGCCGATCCGACGTTCGCCGAGTTCCTCGGGCGGATCGGCGCGCTGGCCACCCGGGCGTCGGATCCGGCCGCGGTCGAGCGGCTGGCCCGGCTGTTCTGGTTCACGGTCGAGATCCACGGCCCGGTTGGGTTCATCGGGGCTGTTGGACGATCAGAACTCGCCCTGGTCGAGCTGCATCAGCTCGACCATCTCGCCGTCCGGTCCCTTGAAGAACCCGTTCCGTGCGACCGTCCCGCGGTTGGTCCGGACCGTCGAGATACCCGACCAGTCGCGGCCGCCCGCCGTCTGCACCCGCCTCGCGGCCGCCTCGATGTCGGCCACGTCCACGCCCAGATGCTGGTAGAACGGCGCCGGCCCGGCGTTCGGCACCCGCCGTTCGGCGAGTTCGAGGACGAAGTCCTGGCCCGGGAACCGGAGAAGGGCCATCCGGACGGCGTTGGTCGACTCCGAGCCGTCGGGCCGGGTGACGCGAAGGGTGTCGATCCGCTGGGTGACCCGGACGTCGAAGGCCTTCGTGTAGAAGGCAATCGACGCTTCGAGATCACCGACGTAGAGCATCACGTGGTTGAAGCGCGGGGTCAGCGGTGCCGCCGGACGGCGGGCGAAGCCGGTGACGGAGGCGGCCAGGAGCAGAAGGGCCGCGGTGGACCAAAGGCGGGTCTGTCGGGTCATGGGAACCTCGATGGTGGTCGCGAACGATAGCGGGAGGAGGTCGGCCCCGCAGGCCGGCGGGCACGGGGCGGTCGCCAGCTCGGCGTCCCCACTAACGAGTGTTACCCGTGTCCTCGGACTACACTGTTACCCATGTCCTTGACTGCTCAACGAGGGGATCTCCACAATACCTACTCACCGGGGTTGATCTCGCCGGGATCCCAGTCCCGCCGCCCGTGCCGAACTGTTAACACCACGATCCTGGTCGGGTCCAACCGGTAAATGACTCGGTAGCTGCCATGTTGGACCTCGCGAATCGTTGCTCGGTCCAATTCGGGCACCCGGCGGCCACGTCGGGGGTGTTCCTTCAGGTTCGCGACGGCAGCGAATAGATCGTCTACCCAGCGCGCCGCCGCTTCGGGGCGGTCCGTCCCAATGTGGGCGGCGATGTCCGAGGCCCGCGCGATCGCCCGCGGGGACCACACGACCTTCACCGCCGGATGGCCTCGAGAACTGCGGCCTTCGCACGGCGGTGCGAAACACCTTTGCCGGCGGCGACCTCCGCCTCGGCCGCCCGGACGTCGTCGACGAGTTCGGCCCGGTCAACCAGGGTCTCATACTCCCCGGCGTCAACGAGGACAGCGGCGCTACGCCCATGCTGCGTGAGAATGATCGGTCGCTTGGTGCGCTGAACCTGGCGAACGACCGCGGCCAGGTTAGCGCGAAAGTCCGCGAGCGGGCGGATGTCTTGAGTTGGGCGAAGGCGCGGCATGGCCGAATCCCGAAAAGATGTACGTTCTAATGTACAAGTGCCGGTGGCGAAAAGCCAGGAAAGACGGGACTCATGGTGTCGCGGTATGACAGGTATTGGATCGCGAGGGTTGGGAGAATCCAGGCAAACCTGCAACCCGAACCCCCACTCCGCCCGCCTATTCGGGAGTCGCTGCGGCGGCATGAATTGGAACTGCTGCACTCTCAGAGCGGAAGTCCCGGGGTCAAAGATGGTGAGGCGGGGATCGCCGCCAGTTTCAAGCTTGCGGTGGAACGTCAGAAGGAGAAGTAGTAGTTCGCCTTGACCAACAGCACGTTCTGCATGTCGTCCGAGAAGATCCCGCCCAGGTCGTGCAACGCCCGGAACCGAGGATCCGACGCGATGTTGAACCGGTTCTGGTTCCACACGAGGAAAATCGTCGACCCCGGCCGGTACTCCCACCGAAGCACCACGTTGCTCCGCAACGACCGAATCCGGAAATCCGTCACCGGATAGGTGTGGCTCGGCGCCGGGCCGGCGCCGTCCGCGTCGACCGTGATCACCCGGTCGACCTGATTCTCCGAGACGGTCGACCCATTCCGGCCATAGCGGTCGAACTGATAGGACCGCGGCGTGGCCAGCGCGCTCGGCGCACCGAACTCCGCCGTGGCCACGAACGGCTGGGCGTAGACCTGGAGCGAGAGCGCCGGGTTGAAGTAGAACTCGAAGCGGCTCTGGATCCCGAACACCCGCTGCTTGAGCGGCGCGAACACGTACCGCCGGCCGAAGGTGGCCGTGGCCGTGGGGTCGGCGTAAGTGTCGACGTAGAACTGGTTCTGATCGCTGACGTCGTACGACGGCGCCAACGAAATGGTGTGGCCGGCGTTGGTCTTGAGCGAGAGCCGAACCGACGACGACACGGAGGTACTGCCCACCCGGTTGCTTTGCACGAACGACTGCACGCTGGCGGACAGCAGCTTCCGGCCGTCGGTGGAGTACCCGATGCCCGCGTTGAATCCGGCCGGTGCCTGGACGAGGGGGCCGCCGCGGGTGGCCCGGTCGTCCTGGCCGTCGAACGAGTAGCCCGCGCTCGCGAAGAGCGACGAGAACGCGTGGGTCTGGAGCGACCCCGAGACGTCCACCGCGAGCCCCCGTCCCACCCCGCCGAAGTTCATGATCTGGCTGACCCGGGCGCTGAGCGATCCCGACCTGCCGAGCTTGCCCGGGCTCGGCCACGCCCGCGCGCCGAAGGCCGAGAACCGGATCCGGTCGGCCTCGGTCTGGAAGCCCGCGTCGTTGAGTTCGAACCCCGGTGACACCGCGTTGGCGGCCAGGGTGTACGTCCAGAGCCCCCCGAGCTTGTCGAACTGGAGCTGCCCCGAGTAGCCGGTCAGCGAGGTCCGGTCGGGGTCGAAGCTGGCGTAGTCCTGGTCCGGCCGCTGGTAGTACCGCGCCGAGGAGGCCTGAGCGAGCTGAATGGCCGTGGTCGGACCACCGATCCGGGAGCCGCCGAGGTAGCCGCTGACCTGAAAGGTGTTCTGCTTGAACCGATGGAAGAAATCGGCCGCCAGCGCGGTGGCCGAGGTCCGCAGGAAGCCGAAATCGGCGGAGTCGGCGTTCCGAAGGACGGAGGTGCCCACCATGCCGAAGCCGCTCGAACCGCCGGCCAGATCCCGCTTGATCCGGACCACGCCATAGTTGGAGAGGGGCTCGATCGGAACCCGGCGAACCGGTCCCCCCGGCCGGTCGGCGGCCCGGGCCTGCTCCCGCCCGGTCACCGCGTCGAGCACCCCGATCGACCACCCGGATCCCGCCCGGCCCGACAGCTTGACCGCGCCGAGGATCGAGCTGGCGGGCGGTTCGTCGACGTAGGGCGCGGTGCCTAACGCCGACGCGGACGGAGCCCGGCCCACCCGGCGCGAGTAGAAAAATCGATCGAGGCCGAAGCTCCCCTCGAACCCGAACAGGTTGGAGCCTTCCACGAAGAACGGCCGCCGCTCGTCGAAGAAGGTCTCGAAGGCCGTGAGGTTGACCACCGACGGGTCGGCCTCGACCTGCCCGAAGTCCGGGTTGACGGTGGCGTTCAGGGTCAGGTCGCTGGTGATGCCGTACTTGGCGTCGAGCCCGCCGGTGATCGACCCCACGCTCCCGTCGTCGAACGGATTGGAACGGTCCGCCCCCTGGGTAAACCGCCCCTGACTCGACGCGTAGGGCAGGAACTCGAGCCGCTTGGGCGCGGGGATGTCCCGGAGGCCAAGGAGGTGGCCGTATTTGGAGACCTGACCCGGCTCGGTCCGGGGCGACCACTGCCAGTCGACCGCCTCGCCGGCGCGGACGTTGTCGCGCCGGAGCTGGATGCCCCAGATCTGTTCGGTCTGCTGCGGGAACCGGAGCTGCGAAAACGGGATCCGCATCTCCGCCACCCAGCCGAGGGAATCGATCCGGGACACGGCCTCCCAGACCGGGTCCCAACCGATGTCGAAATCACCGTTCCCGTCGTTGCTGGCGATGGCGTCCCGCCGCTCGCCGGAGGCCGTAATGCCGAGGATGAACTGGGTCCGGTGGTCGTGGTAGGAATCGAGGAGGACGAAGAAGATGTCGTTGAATGATGAGAAGGAATCCCGCCGATTGAGACGGCGGGAAATCAGGTCTGGTCGGTCGTCGAAGAGCCGGGCGCCGACGTAGATCGCCTCGCGGTCGTAGACGATCCGGACCTCCGCCGGCTGGGTGGCCGGGTTGCCGTCGCTCGGGACGTCCCGCCGGAACCCGCCCTCCGGCTTGACCGTCTGCCAGATCGGATCGTCGAGCCGACCGTCGATCCGGGGGGCCCGCTCGGCAAAGACGGCGGTGAGCGACCGGGGGATCCGGCCGTTGCGATGCACCAACTGGGGATGAGCGGCCGAATCGGCCGGGGCAACCTGGAGCAGGAAGGCCAGAAGGAGCATGTGGTCCTGGGATTTCGGAGCCGGAATCAGGGCCGCCAGACGCCTCAAAGTAATCATGAGAGGCTCTCCGGGGGATTAGATTCCGGGCCGATTTGTCAGGGGGCGTTTGTGCGATCAACGACGGGGGTCCGGGCCGCGGCTCGGATGGGTGCGGTGCTCGGGTTCGGCCTCCTCACGGCCGCGCCGGCGGTGTCCCAGCGGACCCCCGATCGCTTTGCGCCGGCCTGGGCGCCGGTCCGGGAGTTCTTTCACCGGACCATGGCCGAGGAAGGGATGGTGGGCGGGAGCCTGATGTTTTTCCATGGCGACACGGTGTTGGCCCGGGAGTTCTTTGGCCACGCCGACCTGGAAACCCGCCGGCCGGTGGATGAGCGGACGATCTTCCACTGGGCCTCGATCACCAAGACGTTCACCGCCGTGGCCCTCCTCCAACTCCGCGACCGGGGCCGGCTCGGCCTCGACGATCCGATCCTCAAATTCCTCCCCGAACTCCGGGTGGTCCACAACCCGTTCGGGCCGATGGAGGCCGTCACCCTCCGACACCTCGTTTCGCATTCCTCCGGGTTCCGGAACGGGACCTGGCCGTGGGGCGGCAACAAGCCGTGGCACCCGTTCGAGCCGACCCAGTGGTCGCAGCTGGTGGCCATGATGCCGTACACCGAAATCCTCTTCCCGCCGGGGTCGAAGTTCAGTTATTCGAATCCGGGGGTCATCTTCCTGGGGAAGACGATCGAGGCGCAGAGCGGCGACGACTATGAGGTCTACCTCGACAAGAACGTCCTCCGCCCGCTCGGGATGACCGCCAGCTACTTCGATCGGACCCCGTACCACTTGCTCCCGTTCCGGTCGAACAACTACGCGGTCAAAGGCGGCAAGCCGGAGCCGCAGGGCCTCGACTTCGACACCGGGATCACGGTGTCGAACGGCGGGCTCAACGCCCCGCTCCCCGACATGATCAAGTACCTCCAGTTTCTGGCCGGCGCGCCGGGCGTGCCGGCGGCCGGCCGCGGCGTGCTGAGCCGCGCCACGCTCGAAGAGATGTGGCGCCCCGTGGTGCCGGTCGGGGGTTCCGAGGGTGATGCCATGGGCCTCGGGTTCTTCCTGATGGATCGCGGGGGCGGACGGTTGATCGGCCACACGGGGAGCCAGGCGGGATTCCGGTCGTTCTTCTACGTCGATCCGGCCACCGGGGCGGGGGTCATCGCGGCGTTCAACGCCGCGCCCGAGGACGATCCCCGGAATCCGACCGACCAGGGGCCCGCCAAGCCGAGAACCAACCTGATCTTCAGCGGCCTGCTGGAGCGGCTCACCGGCGGGGTGTTCCCGATCTACCGGCAATGAAGCCGTGGGACCGCGGCCCCGCCGATCGCCGGACGGTCTTCCGGGAGAGTTTCGGCGAGTGGGTCAAGTCGCTGGTGGAAAAGACCGAAGACCGGTTGATCCAGCAGCGCTATGTCCGGCCTCCGGGGGCGCTCCCGGAGGTGGCCTTCCTGGCCGGGTGCACCCGATGCGGCGCCTGCGCCCCGGTCTGCCCGCCCCACGCGATCCTGACCGTGCCGCCAGCCGGTGGCCTGGCCGCCGGAACCCCCTACCTCGAGATCACCAGCCAGCCGTGCGTGGCGTGCGCCGACATGCCGTGCGTCGCGGCCTGCCCGACCGGGGCGTTGACGCTACCGGCCAACGGGTGGACCGGCTACCGTTTGGGCTTCGTCGAGCTGGTTCCGGAGCGGTGCGTCACCTTCGAGGGCAATCCCTGCCGGGTCTGCGTCGACGCCTGCCCGATCGGCGAGCGGGCGCTCGGGCAGGACGAGGCGGGCCATCCGGTGCTGAAGCGGGAGGGATGCGTCGGCTGCGGGGTCTGCGTCCGGGAGTGCGTCACCTCGCCGTCGTCGTTTCAATTCCACTCTCTGGAGGGTTGATGGCCGACCTCCCCTACCGGGTCGAAAAGCCCTGGGGATACGAAATCATCTGGGCGCACACCGGTCGGTACGTGGGCAAGGTGCTCCACGTCCGGGCCGGCCAGGCGCTCAGCTGCCAATATCACAACGTCAAGGACGAGACCCTCTACGTCCTGACCGGCGAACTCCGGATGACCCTGGAGCCGCCCGGTGGGCCGGTCGAGCGCCGGGTGGTCCGCGCCGGCGAGGCGATCCACCTGCCGCCCAAGACCATTCACGAGATGGAAGCCGTGGTCGACAGCGACGTCCTCGAGGCGTCGACCCCCGAACTCGACGACATCGTCCGCCTGAAAGACCGCTACGGGAGAGCCTAACGGTGCAAGTGATCATTCCGCTGGCCGGCAAGGGGACTCGGGTCCGTCCCCACAGTCATCTGGTTCCGAAACCGATGCTCAAGGTGGCCGGCCGCCCGGTCATGGACTGGGTCATGGACCGCCTGGCCGGGCTCGAGGTGTCCGAGCTGATCTTCATCACCGGTCACCTCAAGGAGCAGGTCGAGGCCTACTCCACCGGCCGCTACGGCCACCCCTGCCGCTACATCGAGCAGAAGGTCCAGGACGGGACCGCCGGGGCCATCAACCTGGCCCGGCCGTTCGTGAAAGAGCCGGTCCTGATCATCTTCGTCGACACGGTCTTCGAGGCCGACCTGACCCTGATCAACCGGTCGTCGGCCGACGGGATTATCTGGGCCAAGGAGGTCGAGGACTACCAGCGGTTCGGGGTGGTCGTCACCGACGCCCAGGGCTTCATGACCAAGATCGTCGAGAAGCCGTCGACCCCGATTTCCAAGCTCGCCAACATCGGGCTCTACTACATCCGCGACGTGGCGGCCCTCTGGCAGGGGATCGACCACACCCTGGCCGCTCCCCCCAACAAGGGGGAGTACTACCTGACCGACGCGTTCCAGTGGATGATCGACCACGGCCGGAAGATCCAGACGGCCGAGGTGGGCGGCTGGTACGACTGCGGCAAGCTCGACACGTTCCTCGAGACCAACCAGGTGCTCCTCGACAAGGGCGCGGCGCGGCGGGGCGCGTACCCGGGCGTCACCTTCATCGACCCAGTGCTGATCGAGGAAGGCGCCACCATCACCAACTCGACCGTCGGGCCCAACGTCACGCTCGAAAAGGGCAGCGTCGTGGCCGACTCGACCCTGGCTCACGCCCTGATCGGCCAGCAGTGTCGGATCAGCGGGTCCAAACTCTCGCACAGCATGCTCGGCAACCGGGTGACGGTGCGCGGGTTTACCGGTAGCCTCTCGGTGGGCGACGATTCGGAGATTTCCGGCGGCTGATGGCGCTCCTCGAGCTGTTTCGGTCGTTCGCCGACCTGTGGACCCACTTCGATTCGGTCGAAGCCACGGCGCACGGTCCCGAGTACCCGCTCCCGACGCTCGACTCGTTCGATCCCGAAAGCGGCCGCCAGCACGCGGCCGCCTTTCGTTCCCTGGCCATTGCCATCGAGGACCTCGAACCCGAGTCGCTCGACGAGGAAATCGATCGCACGATCCTGCTCAACGCGGTCCGGGTCCGACTTCGCCGGCTCGAGAAGGAGCGGCAGGAGCGGGTCAATCCGGCTCTCTGGACCGACCGGTTGGTGGCCGCGCTCGAGGCCCGTCCCGGCGACGCCGACCTGCTCGTTCGGATCCCGGCCTGGGTGGCCTCGGCTCGGGACACCATCGCCAAACCGCCGCTGATTCATCTCGAGGTGGCGCTGTCGCACCTGGCCGAAGCGCGCGGCTTTCTCCAGAGCGAATCGTGGTGGCAGAACGACAAGGAGGCCTTGAGCCGCGCCAACGCCGCCCTCGAGGTGCTGGAGGGGTTCTTCCGCCATGAAGTGGAACCGGATCCGTCCGCCCATACGGGCACGCTGGGGGCCGCCGCGGTCGACTGGCGGCTCCAGAACGAGCACCTGTCGATCCACTCGACCACCGAGGTGATTCGGCGGCTCGCGGGGCGGGTCGGGGAACTCGACCGGCGCGCGGGCGGGATGGATCCGGCCGGCGACGGTCTGGTGGACGCGTACTCGACCCTGATGCGGGGAGTGCCCTTCGGCGACGGCGGTTCCGAAATCCGGCGGCGGCTGGTGCCACCCACGTGGGCCAAGGCCTGGGCCTCGTTCGTCCTTTCGACCAGCGACGACGAAGACACCCGCGCGGCGGCCCTGGCCTACGCCGCCGGCCAGGCTCGCCTCGGCGCGCTCGACCTCGGCCTCCAGCTTGGCACCCTGCCCGCCGCGGAGGCGGTCAACGAACTGGTTCGGATCGGGGTCACCGAGACGGCGTCGCTCGGGACCGTCGGTGATCTCGTGGTCTGGCCGCTGGCGGAGGCCGGGATCACCCTCCTCGGCGAGGAATGGGAGGCCTTTCGGGACCGCTGGCCCGGGCCCCCGGTCGCGATGATCGACGCGGTCGTGGCCGTCGGCCTGTTTCATCCCACCCTCGCGGCCTGGCGCCTCGGCGATGGCGGCTGACCGGCCCCCGCTGCCCGGCCCGGTCAAAGGGCTCGCCGTGGTGTCGTTCCTCAACGATCTGGCGAGCGAAATGGTCTACCCGCTCCTGCCGGCGTTCGTCACCAGAACGTTAGGCGGCGGGCCGGTGGTGCTCGGCGCCCTCGACGGCGCCGCCGATCTGGCCGCGTCGGGCCTCCGCTGGTGGAGCGGCCGGCGGGCCGATCGACCCGGCTGGCGGGCCCCGCTGATTCTCGGCGGCTATCTCACGGCCGTGGTGCTCCGGCCGGTCATCGGCTTCGCGAGCCAGGCGTGGCAGGTGGTCGGGATTCGGATCCTCGATCGGGTCGGTAAAGGTCTCCGCTCGCCGGCCCGCGATGCCCTCATCGCCGACGTGACGCCCGCGGGTGTCCACGGTCGCGCGTTCGGCCTCCACCGGAGCGCCGACCACCTCGGCGCCGTGCTGGGGTCGTTGCTGGCGTTCGAGCTGCTCCGCCGAGGGACCGCGGTCCGGGACGTGATTGCGTTGAGCTTGTGGCCGGGGCTGCTGGCGTTCGGGGTGCTCGTGGTGGCCCTCCGGCTGGCCCGGGGCGCCGCAGTGGCCACCGCCGATCCGGACCCGCCGGCGAGCGGGTCGGCGGCGCCGAGCGCGCTGGTCGGCTTGGCCTTGCTGGCCGCGGTGCGGATGCCGGAGACGCTGCTGCTGCTCCGGCTCCAGGACCGCGGGCTTCCGATCGCCATGGTGCCGCTC
>CADEGB010000062.1:6310-15456 GCA_902826755.1 uncultured Gemmatimonadota bacterium | reverse complement strand
CCTCGAATTGGCGCCGCTCGACGCCGGCGAAGTCGGGCGTCGCCGGACCGACACGCTCTGGCTCCGGGGGGGCTTCCCGGAGAGTTTTCTCGCCGCGACCGACGGCCAGAGCCTGCGGTGGCGCACGGACTTCATCCGGACCTACCTGGAGCGAGACATCCCGCAGCTCGGGCCCCGGATTCCAGCCGAGACCCTGCGTCGTTTCTGGACGATGCTGGCCCACCAACAAGGCGGGCTGCTCAACGCGGCGGCGCTGGCCCGGTCGCTGGCGGTGGACGGCAAGACCGTTGCGGGGTACCTCGATCTGCTGGTGGATCTACTCCTGGTGCGCCGCCTGGCCCCATGGCACGGCAACACGCGGAAGCGCCTGGTCAAGTCGCCCAAGGTCTACGTCCGCGACAGCGGGCTCGTGCACGCGCTCCTCGGCGTTGCCGACCGCGAGGCCCTGCTCGCCCATCCGGTGGCGGGGGGAAGTTGGGAGGGTCTGGCGATCGAGTCCCTGATTGCCGCCGCGCCGGACGGAACGGAAGCGTTCTTCGTCCGCACGGCCGCCGGGGCCGAGATCGACTTGCTGCTCCGGTTCCCCGGCCGACGGAAGCCATGGGCGATCGAGATCAAGCGCGGCCTGGCGCCGCGGCTCGAGCGCGGGTTCCACTTCGCCAGCGAAACCGTGGCACCCGAACGCCGCCTGGTGGTGTACGGCGGGACGGAGCGGTTTCCGCTGGCGGAGGGAATCGAGGCGCTCCCGCTCACCGAACTCTGCGCGGACCTGGCCAGCGCCTAAACCGGCAACGCCGATGGCCCGATGGGCCTCGGTCCGGTCAGGATGGTCCCGTGCGGAGCCGCTCGACCCGATCGAGCACCTGGCTCCACTGGGGCCCGAGGCCGAGGCGGGTCACCCAGCCCGCCAGAGCCTCGCGGTCGATCAGGTGACCGCTGACCCGCACCATCCGAGCGACGTCATCGAGGTGATGCGCTCCGCCGCCGTCTCGCAAGTAATCGAGCTTGAACGCGATGACGTACTCGGGCGGCGCGATCCAGACCTTCTGCCCGGCGATCAGCTCCCCCCTCCGGTGTTCGAGGCCCCAGCGGATGAGTTCGTTCGATCCGACGAGGTAGCAATCGGCGCGGAGGCCCGTGTCGAGATGCAGGAGGTTGAAGTGGCCATCCGCCGGGCGTTCCGACTCTTGTTGGAGGGCCTCGGCCGGCGGGACATAGTACCGGTCGGCGGGAAACGCGGCGATCAAGCGACCGATGGCGGCGGGCGGCAGCTGGAGAACCACGTCGATGTCCTGGGTCAGCCGCGGCTCGCCGTAGATCGTACTGGCGACGGAACCAGTCACCATGTAGGGAACGCCGGTATCGTTGAGCGGCTGGAGGAAGACCGCGAAGAAGTCAGGCGTGTCCATCGACCGATGGTTTCGATTCGGCTCGCGGCGCGGCTTCGTCGGCCCGGCGCCGAATCCGGTCGCCCAGCTCGGTCGCGAGTCGGGCGCTCCGGCGGATGGCGTCGAGGGTGCGGAGCTTCTGTTCGGCGGACAGGCGCTGGAGGCAGGCGGTCTCGAGATCGAAGAACTCGCGGGTCATGGTGGAATATGTTCCGGCCCGACCCGGTCGGGTAGGTCGGCCCCGACCCGCCGCCGGCCGGTTGCGGCGAGCCTGACCACGCCGCTGGCGGCGCTCCGCGCGGCGGAGGCGCCGGATCACCGCCCGGGCCTACTTGGTCCACACGACGATGGCGGCGCAGCTGTCGTCCCTGAACTCCGCCGGGATCTGGGCGGTGCCCACGTAGATCTCGATGCCCGCTATCTGCTGCGGGGAGACGCGATCGAGCAACTCGCCGGTCAGTGCCTGCATCCGGCTGGCCTTTTCCCACGGATTGAAGCCGACCGTGTCGCTACCGATCGGCTGTTTGAATCCGTCGATCCAGACACCCACCTTCGTCGCCTGGGGACACCGCGCAAACCGCACGGACGAACCAGGTACCCCGGGCGGGTTGATCGACACCCGGACGCCCGGGGCAACCCGAAGCACCTCGGCGGTCCGCGAGATGTGCATCGCTTGGATGTCGTCTTCGTCGAGAAACTTCCCGAAGCCCCGCGCCCGGCGCGCTCGGAAGTCGGCCATCTTCCGATCGAAGATGGTCGCCGGGCGCGCGGTGCTGACCAGATCCGGAAGCACGGCGGCGGCAGCGCGAAGACGAAGGGTTGCAGTCGCGGTCGAATCGCCAGGGTCGAAAACCAGGACGGTGTCGAGCGGCGTGTAACCTGGCGACCGGGCGGTCAGTCGGAGGCGAGCCGCCCACAAGACCCGACTGCGGGCCCAGCCGTCGTCGCCAACCGGGACGATGGTTTGGGCGGCGCCGATGCCGAGCCCGGCCCCGATGACCGACCGGCCCGTGCTGTCGACGATCCGAACCGACAGGGCCACCGTCGGGGGCTGGGAAGCGGCGGTCTGCCCCGCCATCGCGAGAGCGGCGGACAAGACGAGCCGATCCGTGACAGGTCGCATGCGGCCTCCTGGGGTGGACCGGACCGAGCCCCGACGCGGCCCGCAGATCGCCTACGACCCGTCCCGAGTCCAGCGCAGCAGGACGCCGCAGGCCGAGTTGGTCGCCTGGTACTGAATCGGGGTTTAGGCCGGGCCTCGATAGATCTCGATGGCCTGGATTCCCTGAACCGTGGACTGGTTGATGTCGGGTGGTTCTCCCGAGCCAGGAACCCAGAACCGCGCCCCGTCGAGCACGATGGCAAAGTAGCAGGCCGGCTCCATCGGGATCCGCGTAGGGCCGCACCGCATCCACTGCTGCCACCCTACCACGCCGCCGCGCCCAGTTCCAACGGAGAATCCCCCACCGCAGTCGAGGGGGCGACGAATCAGCCGAAGGCCTGGCGTCATCCGGAGCACATCAGCCATCGTCGAGTGCTCTTGGACCGCAAGCTGCTCTCGAGTCAGGATCCGCCCGGTTCCCGCTCAACGGCGTTCCTCGGAGGCGGCCAGCTTACCCCGCGGCCCGAGTTCCGGGGCATCGACCACCAAAGGATCCAGTTGCTGTGCGGCCGGGTCGAGCGCAAAGTCGGCCGGCCCCGGGTCAACGGAGATCTCTGCGCCAGCAACCGGCCCGCCAGCCCCGCGAATCGTCCCGCGGATGAGTGCTTGGACACGACGCCTCGGTTGCCCGCCAACCGGCCAGAAGGAGTAGCGCCGTCCCCGCCCTCACTCGGGACCTCGGGGGTTGGTGCGTTCGGTCGCTGGTCCTCGAGGATAGAGGCGGACTCCCAACACCAACCAGGAGGTCCATCGGGGTTGGGCGAACCCCACACCCCGAAGCTCCAAGTTCATGTTGGCGCTTTGGCTCGTGAGGAACCGAATACCAAGGCCCGCATCAATGCCGAGTCCGTTCGCCGCCCCAGTGGACATCTCGATTCCCCAACTGGCCGTCGACCTCAGGCTGAGCCGGCTTCCGATTGCCGTCGAGACACCCAATCCGACGGCAACGGTTCGACCCAAGGCGTCGGGCCACACCACCGAGAGCGAGGCGAAACCAGAGTGAGTGCTCTTGCGCAGGAAGGCCAACGAGCCGTCCGCAACGACGCCTTTCCCGTGCTGTCCGTTGGTCAGCAAAGCACCAAACCCGCCGCTGCCGGACTCCTGGGCAGCCACAGGCCGTGTCGCGATGCAACCCGGTCCGATCGTCGCGATCCAGAGCCAACAGAGTTGGGCGATATACCGGCCTCTCATGACGGGTCGGGCCCTCTATTGCGCCGTCGCGAACTTGATCTCGCCGCGGGCCACTTGCGTGGAATCAGTCTCCGATACGGCTCGGTAGATCGTCTTGGAGGTCGACAGCGAGTCGGCTGGCAATGAGGCGACCTGCCCAATGAGCTCGTCGTTTCCGGAGATATAGGCGATCGCCACCGCCATTACCGTAAGGCCGGCGGCCATGAAGTAGCCGGCGTTCTGGCCGTAGATCCCGCGGACCGCACTGAGGAACCCGCTCCCGGCGGTATATTGGAAGATCGTCCCGTTCGCGGTGGTGAGCCCCATCTCACACTTTGACCCGTTGTCGTCCTCCCAAACCGTTATCTGCGGCTTGCGGGTCGCCGAAACCGACGCCTTCAGCAGAGAGTCGCTGACAAGGAAGACCGTACCAGCCCAGTAGTCGTTGTCCATGTTCAGGTACCGAGGAGCGCTCGCGTCCTCGTTGACACACGCATCTGGAGCATACCCCTGCCAGGTGCCGACGTCGGTATGCAGTAGTGCGAGCCGAATGGAGACTTCTGGTGATCCCATCAGCCAGCCCTCGTAATCCCCGACAGAAGCGATATCGATTTGGCAAATGTTGATCTTGTCTTCGTTCGGGTCAATACCGGTACAGTAGTTTTGGCCGCCGCCGCCACCACCCCCGCAGCCAAACACCTGACACTCGTCTGCCTGCGGACCAGCCAGCACCTTGTCAAAGTCAGTCTCCGTTGGCACCAGTGCGAGTACCGGCGTCGTCGGCACGTCCTGCGCCGAGGCGAGGTGAAGCCGCCCACCTGAGATGTCAAAGACCATCGGTGGGCTCTGGTCGTCCAGAGCTGTGCCAACCAGGATGTTGATCCCTCCGTTCCAGACCTCTCGATGTGCTGGAACCGGAAAGTAGATCTCAAAATCTACCAAGTCGCTAAGGAGGTCGGCCGTAGGTCGGGCGTCCGCGCCCCTTTGCACTTGATCGACAGCGGATCCGAGCAGCCGATCGGTCCCAGCATAGCGACCAATTCCGGCGAGGACCGAACCGAGATGTGCCTTCCTTTCCCTGTAGGGGGACTCCGACAGAATAGCATGTAGTTCCCGGCGGACCTCGGCCGACTGCAGTGCAAGCGCCGTGCGCCGAGCCAGTTCGCCGGCTATCCTCTCCATTTCCGACTGGGCGACGAGACGCCCGCTGACTGCGAGCCGCATCGGCCCTTGCGACGCAGAATGGGGCGATCCTGTCCACGGATCGCTCTCCGCACACGCCACTGCAATCACTAGAATCGAAAGCAGAACACCGATCCTATTCATGTCGCACGCCCTTGCGGTTGAGGGAGGGCAAGATCCGGTTCCGACGAGAATCGTGATTTCGTTCACCCCCCGCCACTCCCCAGTTCCGGGGAGGGCCCTTCGCTCCTGATCCCACCCTCCACAACCAAGGTTTTTTCCTAACTTGAACTCCCCGCCACCAACCCCGATCTTGGGACGGCCCCCTCCAAGAACCCGATGCCGGCTGACCGCGTCCCGTCTCGGATCGACCCCACCATCCTCCTGTCCCGGCGGCAGGTCGAGGTCGTGTACCTCCTCACCCTCGGGCTTTCCGTCAAGGAAGCCGCCCACCGACTGGGTGCCAGCTATCACACCACCTGCGCCCACCTCCGCCTGGCCATGCGCC
This sequence comes from uncultured Gemmatimonadota bacterium, assembly GCA_902826755.1. Lineage (GTDB taxonomy): Bacteria > Gemmatimonadota > Gemmatimonadetes > Gemmatimonadales > GWC2-71-9 > SHZU01. The sequence goes on along the minus strand of CADEGB010000062.1, from coordinate 10,046 downwards.
GCCTCGGCGTCCATAACCGGGCCGAGCTGCTCCGCGCCGCGGCCGCCCATGGATCTCCCCCCCCCCGGCTCTGCCGGACCCTCGGCAGCCGCCCTGACGGTGCATCCTTTTCGTTCAGCTGAGCATCCCATGGGCTGAACCGACGACCCTTAACCCTCCCTCCCGCCGGCGGTACTATTTGTCCATGGCTCCGCGCCGCGCCACCCCCCGGACCCCCCTGCGCCACGCCCAGGTGACCGTCCTAACGCCGAATCGGAGGCCACCCGCCGCCGGTTCGACGCCGTACTCGCCCAGGCCGAGATCGCGGCCGTGATCGGGAGAATGCTGTGATCGCCAGACTGACACGAACCGCCCCCACCCGGGCCCACTCGACCCTCCTCCTCGGCCTGGCGGTGGTAATGGCCGCGACCGCCTGCAAGAAGGGCGAAGACGAGAAGGTCGAATCGGAGACCAGCGGCGCGGACTCCACCGCCCAGGCAGCCGGCGGCGGAAGCGTGACGCTCCCCGTGGTCGGCCAGACGGTCCGCCAGGGCGACCTGGTCCTCTCCGTCGTTACCACCGGGCAGGTCCGGTCCGACGGCGTCGTGACCCTGAAAAGCGAGACGACCGGCCAGATCATCAAGGTGACGGTCCGCCCGGGCGAACGGGTGACCCGGGGCCAGACCCTGATCGACGTCGACCCCCGTGAGCTCGACCTGGCCATCCTCCAGGCCCAGGCCGCCCTCGAGGACGCCAAGCTCAAGCTCCTCGACAACATCGTGGGCGATTCGATCGTCTCCGGCAAACCGGTCACCGGCGAACGGCTCCGGAGCGCCGAGATCCGCGCCGGACTCGACCGCGCCAAGGCCGACCTCGAAAAGGCCAAGCTCCAACGCGAGCGCGCCACCATCACCGCCCCCTTCGACGGGGTGGTCGACGACATCCGGGTGTCCGTCGGCGAACGGCTCTCGACCGGACAGGAAATCGGGAAAATCGTCGACCTCCGGAACCTCCGGATCGAAGCGGCGGTCCTCGAGCACGACCTCCCGTTCATCAAGATCGGGGGCGACGCGATCATCACCGCCGCGGCCGTGCCCGACCAGCCGATCCGGGGCCGAGTGGCCGCGATCCTCCCGCTGGTCGACAGCACCACCCGCGCGGGCCGGGCCGTGATCCGGGCCACCGGCAACGGGGTGCTCCGCCCCGGGATGTACGCCGACGTCCGGCTCGAAGCCACCCGGCTCCCGAACCGGATCGTGGTCCCCGCCGCCGCGGTCATCGAACGGGACGGCCGCCCGCTGGTGTTCGTGGTCAAGGGCGGCCGAGCCCAGTGGGTCTACATCTTCCCGGGCCGGACCAACGGCTTCGAGACCGAAGTCCTGGCCGACAGCGCGTCGGGCCAGATCCCGGTGGCCGCGGGCGACACCGTGCTGGTCGAAGGCCACCTGACCCTGACGCACGACGCGCCGGTCAAGCTGGTGGCCAAGCAAGAGCGCGGCAACCAGTAAGGATCGGCGCATGTCGCTCGCCACCGCGGCGCTCAAGAAGCCCGTCACCACCATTGCCGCCACCCTGGCCCTCTGTCTGCTCGGGTCGGTGTCGCTGGCCAAGCTGCCGGTCTCGTTGCTGCCGGACGTGCAGCTGCCGGTGCTCACGATCCGGACCGCCTACCCGGGCGCCGCCGCCGAAGAGGTGAGCCGGTTCATTGCCGAACCGATCGAGGAGGCGGTGTCCGCCACGCCCGGCCTGGTCGACGTCAAGTCGGTGAGCCGGAACGGCGAAGTCACCACCACGCTCAAATTCTCCTGGGGCACCGACATGGCGGCGACGGTGCTGCAGGTCCGGGAGCGGCTCGACAACGCCCGCTCGTCGCTCCCCGAGCGGGCCGAGCGCCCCACCCTGCTCACCAGCGACCCCGGCGAACGCCCCATTGCCGTGCTCGGCCTGACCAGCGGCGGCGACCTCCGGAGCATTGCCCGGATCGCCAAGGACGTCCACGCCCGGCGGCTCGAACAGCTGGGCGGGGTGTCGAGCGTGGCGGTGGTGGGCGAGCCCAAGGACGAAATCAAGGTCGAGATCGATCCGGAGCGGACCCGAGCGTTGGGCCTGACCCCGGACGACGTGGCCACCGCGGTCAAGTCGGCCAACGCGGCCGCCGCGGGCGGCTCGATCCGCCGAGGCCAGTTCCGGTTCTCGCTCCGGGCCCTGACCGAGTTCCAGTCGGTCGACGAGATCGGCCGGACGCCGGTCGGGCCCGCCAAGAGCGGCATCACCCTGGCCGATATCGGCTCGGTGAGCCTCGGCCTGGCGGACCCGACCACCCTGACGACCCTCGACGCTCGGGGCGCCGTGGGCCTCGTCATATATAAGGACGCCGGCGCCAACACCGTCGCGGTCACCCGGGAGATCTACCGGTCGATCGACGACCTGGTGAAGGAGTTTCCCGACGTCCGGATCAAGGTGGTGGCGGCCCAGGCCGAGTTCGTCACCGACGCGCTCTCCAACCTGATCCAGGAAATCGTCATCGGCGGCGGCCTTTCGCTCCTGGTGATCCTGTTCTTCCTCAAGGACTGGAAGAGTTCGATCGCCATCGGCCTGATGGTGCCGCTGTCGGTGCTGGTGGCGCTGACCCTGCTCCAGCTGATGGGCGTCACCATCAACATCCTTTCCCTCGGCGGTCTGGCGCTCGGCGTGGGCCTCCTGATCGACAACGCGATCGTGGTGGCGGAAGCGTCGAACCGGTACATCGACGCGGGGCTGAGTCGGTGGGACGCGGCCCTGAAGGGGACCGCCGAAGTGGCCGGCCCGCTCACCGCCGGCACCCTCACCACGGTGCTGGTGTTCGGCCCGATCGTGTTCGTCCAGGGCCTGGCCGCGGCGCTGTTCCGGGATCTGTCGCTCAGCGTGGTGATGTCGGTGGGCGCGTCGCTGATCCTGGCCCTGACCTTGATGCCGGTGATGATCGCGTGGGGACGGACCGGCAAGCAGGCGGCCACCGGCGCCAGCCGAGGCTCGAGTGGCGGAGTGCTGAGTCTGCTCGACGGCGTGGGGCACCGGCTCGAGGGCTGGTACGAGGCCGGGATGCGCTGGTCGCTGGCCCGGCCCGGGGCGGTGTTTGCCGGCGCCGCGGCGCTCACCGGGTTCACTGTGTGGGTGGTGATGCAGCTCCCGCGCGAAATCCTCCCTCGGGTGGACGAGGGGATCGCGGTGGCGTATCTCAAGCTGCCGGAAGGCACCGCCATCGAGGAGACCGCCCGCCAGGCCGGCCGGGTGGAGGCCTCCGCCAAGGCGTTAGGCTCGACCGGGATCTACAGCCGGATCGGGGTGGCCACCGACGAGGAAGTCCTGGCCGGCGCCGACCCGGGCACCTCCGCCTCGGCCCAGATCCTGATGCCGGTGCCGGAGGGCCAGGAAGCCGCCGACTTTGCGGAGGCGCTCCGGAAGGCGGTGCCCGATCTGGCCGCGGGCGCGCTGGCCATCGACCTGGCCGGGCAGTCGGAGTTCGGGAGTCTGATCGGCCGGGAGGGACGCCTGGTCCGGGTCGAGGTGGCCGCGCCGAAGCTGACCGAAGCGGCCGAGTGGGCGGCCAAGATCCGAGCGGCCGTCACCGGGCTCGAGAGCCTCTCCGACGTGCGCGACGCGTACGCCAGCACCCAGCCCACGGTCGAGGTCACCCTCGATCGGGCCCAGCTGGCGCGGCTCGGCATCACCTCGGACCAGGTGGCCAACGCGCTGGCCGGCGGACTCGGCGGCGTGG
>CADEGB010000062.1:0-6210 GCA_902826755.1 uncultured Gemmatimonadota bacterium | reverse complement strand
GGCATCACCTCGGACCAGGTGGCCAACGCGCTGGCCGGCGGACTCGGCGGCGTGGCCTCGGGCGACTTCCGGGAAACGGATCGCCGGACCCCGATCAAGGTCCGCTACACCGGCAATTACGACCAGGACCTCGCCACCACCCTCGCCACCACGATCAAAGGCGTGCCGCTTGGCCAGTTGGTCTCGGTCGAGGACATCCGGGCGCCGATCGAGGTGGTCCGTATCAATCAGCGGCCGGTGAGCGTGGTGGAAGCGGTGGCCGAGCGAGGCGGGCTGACTCAGGCCACGGAAGACGTCCAGGGCCGGATCGCGGGGCTCGACCTGCCGCCGGGCATTCAGGTGACGATCGGTGGCGCCGAGGCCGAGCAGGAGCGGACCACCCGGGAGTTGACCCTGGTGGCGGTGCTCTCGGTGGCCCTGGTCTTCCTGGTGCTGGCCGGCGAGTTCGCCTCGTTCACCACGCCATTGCTGGTGATGTTGACCGTGCCGCTGGCCGGGGCCGGTGGCGTGCTCTTCCTCTGGATGACGGGCCAGAGCCTCAACGCGGTGGCCCTGATCGGCATCATCGTGATGATCGGGATGGCCGACAACGAAGCCGTCGTCAAGCTCGACGCCATCCAGCGCTTCCGGGAACAGGGCTACTCGATCGAGGACGCGGTGATTCGGGGCGGACATCAACGGCTCCGAGCCATCGCGATGACCTCGATCACCACGATTACCGGCGTGCTGCCCCTGGTGTTCGGCTGGGGCAGCGGTGGTGAGCTGTACCAGCCGCTCGCGGCCGGGGTCATCGGCGGGTCGGTAACGGCGCTGGCGGTAACCTTCTTCCTGCTGCCGACGGCGTACGCCTGGGTGGAGCGGCGGAAGGAAGCGCGCCTGGCCCGGTCGGGCGACGCCGGCCGGCTCACGACCCAGGGAGTCGTCGGATGATCAAGTGGGCGGCGGGGCGGCCGGCGGTGGTCTGGTCGTGCGGGGTGGCGCTGATCCTGGCGGGGGCGGTGTCGTTCACCAAACTCCCGCTCGCCACCAAGACCCAGATCGAGCTGCCGCGGCTCAACGTGACCGCCGACTGGTTCGGGGTGGCGCCGGAGTTGATGGAGACGTACGTGACCTCGCCGCTCGAGGAGGTGATCCAGGGGGTCCGCGGGGTCAAGAAGGTCTCGAGCGAGTCGGGCGACGGAACGGCGCGGCTCGAGGTGGAGCTGGAGCCCGGCTCCGACGTGACGCTGGCCCGGCTCGAGATCCACGAGCGGATCGAACTGCTCCGAGACCGCCTGCCGCTGGGGGTGACGCAGCCCCAAGTTGCCAACTACACCCCCCAGGAACTCGACGAGCAGCCCCTGCTCACCTATTCGATCGTCGGTCCGTACACCGCCGGAACGCTCACCAAGCTGACCAGGGACCAGGTGCTGCCGCGGGTCTCGGCGGTGCCCGGGGTGTCGGGGACCAGCCTGTCCGGGGCGGCCGAGCCCGGGGTGGCGGTGAGCTACGATCCGGTCCGGCTCCGGCAGCTGGGCCTCGACCCGGACCTCCTCCGCGCGGCGATCCAGAACGCCCGGGTGGTCCAGGCGTTAGGCGAGCAACGCCGGGGAGCCAATGTCCTGACGGTAGCGCTCCGCGACCAGCCGAAGGCGCTCGAAGACCTGGGGGAGTTGGTGGTCCGGGCACCGAGCGGGCGGGTATTCCGGCTGGCGGAGCTGGCCTCGATCCGGCCCGACGAGGACAACCGGGGCCGATTTGCCCGGATCAACGGGGTGCCGGCGGTAACGCTGCAGCTTTCCCGACTGGCCGGGGCGGACGCGATTCAGACGGCTGGTCGGATCAAGGCGGCCATGAGCGAGATCCTTCGCCTCCTGCCGCCCGGCGTCACCTTCAAGGTCGAGAGCGACGAGAGCAAGGATCTCAAGAAGCAGCTCAACGACCTGTTGCTCCGCGGGGCCATCGCGTTCCTGGCGGTGATGGCGGTGCTGGCCGTCGCGATGCGGAACCTGACCTCGATCTGGCTGGTGATGGGGAGCGCCGCCGTGGCCATTGCCGGCACGGCCCTTGGGCTCTTTCTGCTCGAGATCCCCGCCAACCTGCTGACCCTGGCCGGGCTGGGCATGGGGATCGGAATTCTGGTGCAGAACGGGTTGGTGGTGGTCGAGCGGCTCCGCCATTCGCCCGACACCATCGAGGGGCGGGCGGAGGCGGGTCGGCGGATCACGCCCGCGGTGGTCGGGTCGACCCTGACCACGGCGGTGGTGCTGTTTCCGTTCCTGTATCTCCAGGGCAACGCCCGGGCGGCGTTCATGCCGTTCGCGGCGGCGTTCCTGCTGGCGCTCGGCTGGTCGGTGGTCTCCTCGGTGATCATGATCCCCGCCGTCGGCGCGGGCCATGGCCTGAGCAAGCTCCGGTTCCGGGGCACGCTCAGGTTCTATGCCCGGACCGTCATCTGGCTACTCCGCGGCCGGTGGGTCACGCTGACGGTGGTGACGGCGCTGCTGGCCGTGGTGACCTGGGGGTTCATCAAACGAGTGCCCCGTTCGTCGTTCGGGAACTACTTCGGGCAGCGGTCCGAGCTGTTCGTGGGCGTGACCTTTCCACGGGGCTCCGATCCGAAGAGCGTCGACCGGGCCATGCAGGAGTTCGAGCGGATCGCGGTTGGGCGGGACGGGGTGGAACGAACCGAAACCCGCGGCTTCCCCGGCTTTGGCCAGCTGCGGGTCACGTTCACCAAGGAAGACAGCTACAGCGCCATCCCCTCCTTGATGGAAGAGGAGATGACGCAACGAGCCGTCTTCGTCGGCGGCGCGTCGATCTTCGTCCGCGGGCGGGGCCCCGGGTTCTTCAACGGCGGCGGCGGCGCCTCGGTCACCTTCCGGGTCAAGATCCTCGGCTACTCGTTTTCGGGCGTGGAGCAGCTTGCCAAGGACCTCAAACGGCGGCTCGAGCTGATTCCCCGGGTCCGCGACGTCAACATCAACGCGGGGAGCTTCTTCCGCTCCGAGCGGGCGGTGAGCGTGGCGCTGGCGCCCGATCGGGCCGCGCTGGCGCGGGCGGGCCTGACCGCGCGGGACTTTTCCCAGGCCGTGGCCCGCGAGGTCCGCGGGGCCGTGGGCGGCCAGCGACTCGAACTCGAGGGCGACGAGGTGACGGTGAGCGTCAAGGCCAAGGGCGCTCAGGAGCGGTCGCTCGACGACCTGAAGGACGCCCTGGTCCCCACCACCGCCCGAGCCCCGGTCCGCGTCGGCGATCTGGCCACCGTCACGGAGCGCGAGGGGCTGAGCCAGATCAACCGGGAGGACCAGCAGTACGTCCGGATCCTGAGCTACGATTTCCGGGGGCCGCAGAAGCTGGCCAACCGGACCCACAAGGCGTTCATGGGTTCGATCGCGGTGCCCGCCGGCTATACCGTGGGCGACGAGAAGTTCGAATGGGAAGACGACGACAGCACCAAGGGCCTCTGGCTGGTGTTCGCGATCGGGGTGGCGCTGGTGATCCTGGCGGTGGCGGCCGTGTTCGATTCGTCGTGGGCGGCGGCCATCGTGTTCCTGAGCCTGCCGCTGGCGCTCGCGGGCGTGGCCGGGATCTTCTGGGCCACTGGCACCTCGTTCAGTCGGGAGGCGGCAGTCGGCGTGATCCTGGTAGTGGGACTGGCCGTGAACCAGTCGATCCTGCTGGTCGACGCGGCGCTCGAAAAACGGCGGAAGGCGCAAGCGGCGGGCGGTCCCGCCGCGGGCCGGTCGATCACCGCCGCCGACATCGTCTACGCGGCGCGCGACCGGGCGGGGATGATCGTGCTGGTAACGCTGACCACGATGGCGAGCTTGATCCCGCTGGCCGTCGGAACCGACGTCGAGAGCCTGTTCGGCTCGATCGCGCTGGCCACGGCCGGCGGTACCATTGCCGGAACGATCGCGGCGATGTGGATCGTGCCCGTCATGCTGCTCGGTAAACGAGGCCCCAAACGTCGGAAACGGGCCAAGGTGGCGCCTGCCGCGCCGGCCCAGGCCACCTCATGAGCGGGGTCGATTCGATGATCCAGATCACGGTGGGAAACCTCGAGTTCGCCGCCCGGCTGGAACGGGAGCGCGCGCCCCGGACGGCGGCGGCGCTGCTCCGCCTGCTGCCGCTCCGGGGCTCCCTCCTCCAGGCCCGCTGGAGCGGTGAGTCCGCCTGGATGCCGTTAGGCGACCTCGAGACCGGAGTCGGCGAGGAAAACGCCACCGACCAGCCGACGCCGGGTCAGCTCCTGCTGTATCCGAAGGGGATCAGCGAGACCGAGATCCTGTTTCCCTATGGCCAGACGGTGTTCGCGAGCAAGTTCGGGCGGCTGCGGGGAAACCACGTGCTGACGATCGCGTCCGGCGGCGAGCAGCTGGCCGAACTCGGGCGCCGGGTGGTGTGGGAGGGGGCGCAGCCGATCGCCATCCTGGCGGTCTCGGCCCCGCCGCCCAGCTGAAGGTCGCAGGGCGGAACACCCCTCGATCTGGATGGGTCGGCCGGCCGGAGGTAGCTTGAGGATATGGACCAGAGGCAGCCGGTCGGCCACGCGTGGGCGGCAAGGGTTCCTGTTCTCACCTTTGCGACGTTGGTGCTAGCCTGCTCCGGCACTGAACCCGGGCTGCCGGCTGTCGGAGCCGTCATCGTCAGTAACGTACCCATCGCTCCACTCCTCGCTGGCTCCACGGTGCAGTTGGCCGCCACCGCCGTCGACGCAACCGGCGGCACCATTGCGGGCGCCAGCTTCACCTGGCAGTCCGGCAACCCGTCCGTGGCCACCGTGTCGGGCGGCGGCCTCGTGACCGGCGTCGGTGCCGGGCCCGTGGTCATCACCGCCACCTCCGGCGGCAAGCAAGGGACAGCCGAACTCGACGTCCGCGCCGGCGGCCCGGTTGGCTCGGCTGGTGGCGTGTTGACGCTCCTGAACGGGGCGGTCACGCTCAATGTTCCCCCCAACAGCCTTCAGCAGACGGTGACGTTGCTGGTTCGGCCAGTGCCAGACCTGGTCCAGAACCCGAAGGTCGTCCCGGGCACGATCTTCGAGGTGTCCCCTGCCAACGTCTTCTTTGCCGCCGGTGCCGAGCTCGCGCTGCGGTACGACCCGGCGCGCCTTCCGTCCGGTGCCACCGATGTGAGTCTGCAGCTCTACCAGCAGCAGGGGAACGCGTGGCTCGTCGTCCCGGGCAGCACGGCCGATGCGACCAGCCGCACGGTGACAGGGCGGATTGGCATGTCGGCCACGTTCGCGGTGGCGTCCACTGGGGTGGAACGGATCGAGTTGGCCGGGCCCGGACTGGAAGGCGCCTTGTACGTCGGTCAGACGACCCAGTTCACCACCCAGCTGTTCGACGCCGGTGGCAACTTCCTCGCGGGGCGGCCCGTCACGTGGCGGACCTCAAATCCTGCCGTCGCCACGGTCGCGGGAGGCCTCGTCGAGGGCGTCGGACCCGGGACCGTCACGATCACCGCCGAGGCGGAAGGCAAGTCCGCGTCGACCACGGTGTCAGTCCTCGTGCGGCCGGTTGCTGATTGGGCCGGGGCCCCTGAATGGCCCACGTTCCAAGGCAACCCGAGCCACACTGGATTCGTACCCGTCACCGTCGACCCGGTCCGATTCGCGGAGCGGTGGGTCAAGGCAATTGCCGCCGAGGGGGTGCCCCTCAATCCGGTCACCGCCCAAGGCAACGCCGTGTTCGTTTCGACCAACACCTACTTCGGACAGCAGAAGGCGTGGGGTCTCAGTCTGGCGACCGGGGCGGCGCTCTGGTCGCACGATTTCGGGGGGATTCATGCCGTCCACCCGCCAGCCGTCGGCGGGAACCGCGTGTACCTGACGACCAGCGGACATGGCGACTCCTATCTGTTCGCCTTCGATGCCGTCTCGGGCGGGCTGGCGTTCCAGGTTTCCTACGCCAATCAGTGGTCGACCTACTACGCCCCGGTGGTGCTCGGTCAACAGGTGTTCATGGCTGGGGGCGGCGGCGACGGGATGTACTCGTTCGACGCCGCGACGGGGGCTGAGCGGTGGTTCGTATCGACCAACCAGTACAACGAGTGGACCCCGGCCGTAAAGGACGGTCTCGTGTACGCCTATACAGGCAGCTACTCGCCCAAAGTGCAAGTCGTCGCCGCCGGCACCGGCGCGCCAGTGTACGAGATCGAGGACCCGCACTTCAGCTGGAACGGCTGGAGCATGAAGACCGCGCCGGTGCTCGGCAGCGCCAA